>NZ_JBXAPA010000010.1:0-81918 GCF_058803545.1 Agrococcus sp. GW821-FHT14H11 | reverse complement strand
GCCACGGACGTACTCGCACGAGAGTGCCGAGCACATCCAACTCACGACCTAGGTTGATATCCCCGATATCCAGTCGAGGAAAAACGCGCTACGGACGAAGCCCTCGCGCTTCCCACCGCTGACCTCTCCCCCTTGAGGGTGCCGTCGGGCATTCGCTCTGCCGTCTTCCGCAGTTCGCACCCGAACGCGCCCCGTGCCAGGATGTGCCCACCCGCTTCGAGGGCTGCAGGTGCTGGACCGTCAATCCATCGCCTGCGAATGGGCGATGGCGTGTCGCCCCACAGAAGCGCAGCGGCGACCGCGGCGACGATGCCAAGCACGTGCCTTGGTCGGGAGCGCCGCACCACCCATAGTGGCGAATTCGGGTACGAAGGCTCTCAACCGACCATCATGCGGTCACGTCCGCGGCCGCCCGGCCCGTCCTGACCGACGTGCGGTGCCGGCGACGGGCCCTGCGGCGCTCCTTGCCCTCCTCGAAGAGCAGGTAGAGCACAGGCACGAGGACCAGCGTCAGCAGGGTCGATGAGACAAGACCGCCGATCACCACGATCGCGAGGTCCTGGCTGATGAAGCCGCTGGAGCCCGTCACGCCCAGCGCCATCGGCGTCAGGGCGAAGATCGTCGCGAGCGCCGTCATGAGGATCGGGCGCAGGCGCTGGCGCGCGCCGTTGAACACGGCATCGCGGACACTCTGCCCCTGCTTGCGGTACTGGTTGACGAGGTCGATCAGCACGATCGCATTCGTCACTACGATGCCGATCAGCATCAGCATGCCGATGAGTGCTGAGATCCCCAGGGGCCTGCCGGTGATGAGGAGCAGCGCGATCGCACCCGTCGCAGCGAATGGGATGGACACGAGCAGGATGAGCGACTGCATGAGCGAGCCGAACGTGCCGACGAGCAGCAGGAACACGATCGCGATCGCGACCAGCATCGCGATGCCGAGCTGCTCGAACGACTCCTGCTGCGTCTCGGCGAGTCCGCCGATCTCGGCGCTGGTGCCGTCGGGCAGGTCGAGCGCATCGACTCGCGACTGCACCTCGGCCGTGACGGGGCCGAGCTCGCCCTCGGCGGGCGTGATCGAGACGGTCGCGACGAGGTCGCCGTCCTGGCGGGCGATCGAGGTCGGCACGGTGACCTCCTCGACGGTCGCCAGCTGGCCGAGCTCGACTACGCCGAGCGCTGTGGGGATCTCCATCGACCGAAGCTCGTCGACCGTCTCGGGTGCCGGGGCGCCCTCGACGAAGATGCCGAGCTCCCCGCCGTCGATCGCCACCGTGCCGATGCTCTGCGGCGAGAGGATGCTGGCGACCATGCCGAGCAGCTGGATCTCGGTGAAGCCGCGCTGGAGCGCGGCAGTGCGATCCACCATGATCTGCACGGTCGGCTGTGCCGGAGCCACATCACTCGTGAGCTCGGCGACGTCAGGAGTGCCCTCGAGGGCGGCGAGGACGTCGTCGGCCGCATCGGCCAGTTCGGCGTCGTCTTCGGCGCGGACGAGCACGTCGATCGAGCCGCCGAAGCCGCCCATCGCTGCCGGATCGGTCAGGCTCACCTCGCCGGGCAGATCGAGCTCCGCGAGCCGCTCGCGCACGTCGTCCCGCAGCGCCGTCTGGTCGGCGTCGGGATCGGTGTTCACGATGAAGGTCGCCGCGCCGCCGCCGAGCATCGCCGCGAAGCCGCCGACGGAGCCGCCGCTCGAACCGGCCATCAGCATGACGTCCTCGACACCCTCGGTCTCGCGCAGCGCATCCTCGACCTCGCGTGTCTCTTCGGAGACGGTCTCGAGGTCGGCCCCGGCCGGGAAGGTCTGCGTGGCCATGATCATGTTCTGGCCGGTGCTGCCGAGGAAGTCGACCTTGAGCAGCGGCACCAGCGCGACGGTGATGGCCAGCAGCACGGCAGAGGCGACGATGGTGAGCACCGGTCGTCTCTGGGTGCCGCGGAGGATCGGCGTATAGGCGCGCTGCAGCCAGGACCGGCGCTCCTTCTCCTCGGCCTCGCGACGCACCTGGTCGGGGTCGGTGGCGCCCTTGGGGCGACCGAGGAGCCAGTACGAGAGCACCGGCACGATCGTGAGCGCCACCAGCAACGACGACAGCATGGCGATCGCGACGGTCAGTCCGAACGGGGCGAACAGCTCGCCGACCAGCCCACCGACCAGTGCGATCGGCAGGAAGACGGCGATCGTCGTGAGCGTCGACGCCGTGATTGCGCCGGCGACCTCGCGCACAGCGGTGAGGATCGCATGGCGCTTCTCCTCGCCGTACGAGAGGTGGCGCTTGATGTTCTCGATCACGACGATCGAGTCGTCGACCACGCGCCCGATCGCGATCGTGAGGGCGCCGAGCGTGAGCATGTTCAGCGAGTAGCCGCCGAGGTTCAGGCCGACGAACGTGACCAGTACGGACAGCGGGATCGAGATCGCCGTCACGATGGTCGAACGGAGAGAGCCGAGGAACACGAGGATCGCGACGATCGCGAACAGCAGACCGAGCAGGCCCTCGGTGGCCATGTGCTCGATCGACTCCTCGATGAACGGCGCTTGGTCGAACACGACCGTGAGCTGCAGTCCAGGGTTCTCGTCAGTGAGCGCCGCGATCGCTTCCTCGATCGCGTGCGAGATCGCCACCACGTCGCCGTCCTCCGCCGCGGTGATCGAGATCGAGAGCGCCTCGTCGCCGTTCATGCGCGTGATCGACGTCTGCGGCTCCACCGCGAGCTCGACCTGCGCCACCTCGCCGATCGAGACGACCGTACCGGGCTGCGTCGAGCTCGCGAGCGGCAGCTGCTCGATTGCCTCGACCGAGTCGACCGGGTCACCGCCCTGCACGGGCAGCAGTTCGCCGTCCTCCGACACGCTGCCCATCGGCAGCGTCATGCCGTTGGCCTCGAGCGCCTGGGAGATCGCCTGCGGGCTCAGCCCGTTCGCGCCGAGCGCCGCGGCGTCGGGCGAGATGACGACGCGCTCCACGGCGCCGCCGGAGACCTCCGCGTCCCGCACCCCCTCGATCGCCTCGAGACGCGGCACGACCGTGTCGGTCAGCGTGGCGGAGATCTCGGCGATGTCCTCGTCGTCGGACGATGCCGTCATGAAGATCACCGGGATGGCCGACGTGCTGCCGTCGACGACGTTCGGCGTGGCGTTCTGCGGCAGCGCGACACCGTCGATCGCCTGCTCCACCGACTGGCGGAACTCCTCCACGTCGGTGCCGTAGGTGTAGGCGATCGATACCAGCGACATGCTCGAGGATGAAGTGGCCACCACCTGCTCGACGCCCCCGAGCTCCGCGATCGCCCGCGAGATGGGCACGCTGACCTGCTCGTCGATGACCTCGGGACTCGTGCCGGGGGCCACGGTGACGACGGTGGTCTGCGGCAGCTCGAGGGCTGGGATGAGCTCCTGCTTCAGCTGCGTCATCGAGAGGACGCCGAACGCGGCGATGAGCAGTGTCAGCAGCGCGACCACGGTGCGGTTAGCCAGGCTGAAGCGAGTGAGTCCGGACACGGAGTACCACCAGAGATCTAGGAGAGTGTGTTCTGTGCGTCCGCAGTCATCGGCGCCGCGCGAAAAGGTTAGCGCAACGCTACACATCTGGCCGCTATGGCGTTGCTGTGCCCGCTCGGCGCGCCAGCGGCTATAGCCTCAGGAGGTGGACCATGACGACCCCTCGGAGCGCGATTCCGTGCTTGGCGAGCTGCTACGGCTGCAGCGCGAGCTCGAGAACTCCGCCATCCCGGGTGCGCTCAAGCCCATGCTGGACATGCAGCTCACCATGCAGCAGCTGAAAGTGCTCGCGATCGTCGTGACCGAGACCCGAGGCGGCAGCATCCAGTCGCTGGCGAAGACGGTCGGCGTATCACTCGCCACGATGTCCGGCATCGTCGACCGGCTCGGCTCGCAGGGGATGATCGAGCGCTCGGCAGATTCCAACGACCAGCGCGTGCGCCGGGTGGTCGCCACCGAGAGGGGACGCGAGTCCATACAGCGCGTGCTCGCAGCGCGACCGGAGCTCGGCCTGCCGCTACTCAACCGCCTGTCCCTCGACGACCTCCGCGCGCTAGTGCAGGGCGTCCGCGCGCTGGTGAACGCCGTCCGGGAGGGCGTGGCCTGACCGCGCAAGACCGGGTCCTTTCGGAACGTGGGGCACTCCGTGACCGTCTCAGCAGCGTCCTCCGTCAGTCCCCGCCCAACCAGGGCGCCGCCCTCGCGCCGTGCCGTTCGGCACCGAGCAGCGCCATCGCAGCGGCATGCCGCAACCGAGGGAGCCCGCGCGGACTCTCCCGGACTATCGGCCGCGGTTCTGGCGCGCGATCTCGCCGCAGCGCCGGACCGGCGATTCGCGCCGCTCTGACGCCGTCCGTGCGCCTTCGGCGCCTCCTGCGGGTGCCGTGCCTGATCTGCGTCGACCAGCAGGCGATCGCGCACCTGCTCAGCAGCTGAGTGCTGCTTCGCGGCCTCGGCACGGTCGGCCGCTGCGCTGTGGCTCGCGTGCAGGATCTCGGTCGTGCACAGGTCGGTCGCGTCGACGTCGACGCCGACGCCGAACCGCTCCTGCACTTCGCGCTTGACCACTTGCGCGGCTGCAGCCGCCTCCCCGTCGTGGGGCGCCCAGGTCTGGGCGACTTCCACGACTCGGGCGACCTGCTGCGAGCTCACGCTCCCCCACCATTCGGGCCGGTGGACGGTCGCGAGCTCGGCGCGCGCAACGAGCCGCTGCGCAACGAGCCGCTGCGCTGGGCTGCGGCCTCATCGAGTGCCCTCTGGGTGACCTTCGCTACCTGCCGGCCGAGCTGCGCTGCGACCGTCAGCGCGGTCCGCGAGAGACCGTCGCTCAGGTCGCCGATGCCGTCTCTTGCGTCCATCGTGCTCTCCTACCGCTCAGGTGTCGTCGTGTCGGGAACTCGCTGCTGCTGCGTGTCGGTGTCCGTCCGCGGCGTCACCGTGGCCGGAAGCGGCGAGCGGATGGTCGCGGGCGCCGCCAATCCCTCGCTCGCTCGTCGGATGTGTTCGGGGATCTCCCGCTGTTGCTCGTCGGCCCCGCGATTCGGCGGGCCGGCGGCGACGGTCACCGGACGCGGTTGCTGCGCGTTGAGCGTCTGCAGCCGCCCCTCGACGCCCTCGTGCAGCGCGCGGGAGGTCCGTGCATCACGCATCGCGCGATGCATCTGGACGACCGCGCGGGCGAACATGATCATCTGCTGCATCATCGCCAACTGAGCCGCCATCGACTGCGGCCCGCGTCCTGCGGCCGCATCTCTTGCGGCGCCGTGCACGACCACGCGGCCAGCGTGCCGGCGCCGTCACGCGCGAGTTCCGCCCACTGTCCGCGATCCTCGACGGGGATGCTCGCAAGCCGATCGTTCATCAGCTGGAGTCGCTGCGTTGCAACCTCCCCAGTGCTGCCCGTCCGCTGGCTGTCGCTCCCGGCCTGGGGCGGCAACGCGCCGGTGGCGGTTGGCGGCGTTCCATTCCGCCACTGCCGCGCTCGCCGCGTCGGGGGCTATCGGGCCACGACTGCCGCAGCGCGGGCAGGCTGAGATCGAGCGCGAGCCTCCCACCCCGTACCAGATCGGCCCCTCACCACTCCCCCGCTGCGGCCGCAGCGCGACCGAGTAGCCGGCCACGACGTCCGTGCGCTGCGGCGCATAGCGCGGCCGCACGAGCACGTCGGCGGCGCGCATACGGCGCAGGCCTGCTGGCCACCTTGATCCCGCTGGGCGTGTTCTCGGGCGCGTTCGGCTCTCTGCTCGGCGAGCACCGCGGCGCGCTGATCACCACCGTTGGTGCTGAACACGCTCAACAGCGACCAGTTCGTCGGCAAGCCGCCGCTGCAGGAAATCCGACGGTGGAACACCGCCGCGGAGATCAGCGCGCGTCGTGGGATCGGTCCTGGCTGCGGTCCAGCAGGTACCCGGCGGCGATCAGCGCGAGGAAGAATCCGCTCCCGAACCGCTCGTTGATCCACACTCCTTTTACTCTGGGTATCAGCTCGGGGAACTCTGATTCGAGCCCCTTCGCTCCCGGGAACAGGAAGCTGAGACCCATGGCCGCCCAGAAGACCGCCGGCAGAAGGGCCCCGATCCGGCGGTTGTCTCGTGGTGAGCCACCGCGTCGGCCGAGATAGTAGAGCGATGCGGAACCGAGCAGCATCCCGACCGAGATGGTCAGCGCGTCATGGAACTTGGCGTGCGGTGTCCATGCCGAGTTGAACAGGTGGGTGCGATTCCAGTCCGCAGCGAACCCGCCGACCGCCGTGATTCCGGCAGCCGCCCGGAGGATCCGCCGACCAGCTCGCATCACTCCACGCTACCCGCGCGACCGCCGGGCGGGGAAGAGCTGCGACGAACACACACATTCGTCCACGGTGCTGCCGCCACCTGTGCCCGGCCCGCACTGAGGCGCTCGCGCCCGAGCTCCGGGGTTTCGCTTGCAACGATGTCCGACATCGTGGACCGGCTGGAAGCGCACGAAATGGTGCGGCGGGAACCCGATCGGAGCGATCACCGTGTCCGGAGGGTCGTCGCCACAGCGGTGGGTCGCGATACCGTCCAGCGACTTCTGGCCGCCCGTCCGCAACTGAGCCGCCCACCGCTGGAGCGGCTGCGGCTGCACGTCCTGCGCGCGCTGACCCAAGGGATCGCGGCTTGGCTGGAAGTGGCACGCGAGTTCGGTGAGGGACCAAGCGAGCAGACCAATTGATGCGCCAGACCCCGTGACGGTGGCTGATCTCCACTCCTACCGCCAACGCGAGCGTGTCGGTGTTGACGCCGAGACCGAGGCCCGCCAAACTCCAGCAACACCTCCAGGTGGTCCCATACTCGTGGCAACACGGTGGCCCCATCACCTCGGCAAGCGACACAAAACTCAAGGAGACACGCATGGATAGGCTGGCTGACAAGGTTACGGTTATTACCGGCGCGGCGTCGGGTCAAGGGAGGGCGGCGGCATCACTTTTTGCCCGCGAAGGTGCACACGTAATTGTCGCGGACTTTGACGAGGAGGGGGGACGCGAAGCTGCCGAGACCATCGTCAAAGACGGCGGCAACGCATCATTCTTCAAGGTTGACGTCACGTCTGAGGAGCAGGTGGCTGCGCTCATCCAGCACACTGTCGACGTCCACGACCGACTTGACGTCATGTACAACAACGCCGGACTTGTGAGGATGGCGCCCATTGCCGACCTGTCCACTGAAGACTGGGACTTTACGGTCCGGTTCGAGCTCACGCAGGTGTACTACGGTGTAAGTATGCTCTGCGCGCCATGAAGGAGCGCGGTTCCGGGGCCATTATCAATACTGCCTCCACCTCAGGCATGGTTGGCATCCCGACGCACGGGCCGCACGCCGCGACGAAGGCGGGTGTCATTGGACTCACTCGCTCCATCGCCGTGGACTATGGTGCGCAAGGCATCCGCTGCAACGCTCTGGCCCCCGGGTTCGTGCCATTCACCAAGCAGACAGCGGAGCTGTCCAATGATCACTTCATGCAGATGATGCTTGCAGTCCAACCCCTCAAGCGGCCTGGCACGCCCGAGGATATTGCGGCTGCAGCTCTCTTCCTCGCCTCGGACGAGTCCTCGTGGGTAACGGGTCAGGTTCTCGCCGTCGACGGCGGCCACACGGCCATGTAACTGGTAGCCACGGGCTGGTCTTGCTGGCCGGCAGCAGCGTCCCCCTACCCGGGCATCCGGCCCGCGGTGGGGGTGATGGCCTACCCTGGGCTTCGGCGATCGGGGTGCCGTCGATGTCGCGCAGGGATAGAGCTTGCTGTCGCGCATGCAGACAGCGATCTCCGGCTTTGGTGATTGAGGGCTCGACCTTGCTCCCCCCGGACTGACCGTGGGCACCAGTCCCGTGTAGGCGGGGACCGCAGCCAGTAAGGTGACCGGGGGGTCGTCGATCCGGCCGCCGATGAGCGCACTCATCGCCGGTCTGCCACGGGGGGTCGAGGCGCGACTATCCCGCCGGGGTCAGCATCGGCGTTGAGGTTCGCGACGCGCTTGTCTATGTGCTGGATCTGGCGGGTCAGGAACAGCGTTGCTTGCTCGGCCTTGGTGGGGTGCTGCAAAATGCCCCGGGGCAGCATCGAACGGGTACTGGGTCACTCGAGCGCTGACCGTGCAGGCGCGAGCTCACGACCCAGGTTGGTATCCCCCTAAACAGTTCGGCGGATTCGGCCCCTCTCCCGGTAGTTGACCCACGGGTCGGAGAGGCGCTGACCGTCGATGCCGATGGGTGGACTCTCGGCGAGAGTGGGCCAACCAGATCGTCAAGTTGGCGGACGCGCCTCACCAGCATGACCGGATGGAACGGGCCGGCAGTCGTCAGAGGCCGCGCGGGCCGTGGAAGTGCTGCAGGTCGACGACGAGGAACAGTGCCCGTGCGGTGAATAACCGGCCGCCGGACGAGTCGACCCCTTCGGCTGTGAGGAACAGCTTGCGGTCCTCGCGCCGATCGAGCCGCGCGGTGATTTCGCAGATCGCTCCGACGGGGACCGGTCGGTCGTAGTCGACGGTCAGGCTCCGGGTGACGGCCGGCTGCCCGATGAGGTACCCGATGAAGCCGAAGACGTCGTCTAGCACCGTTGCGATGGCTCCGCCGTGGGTGATGCCCGGTGCACCGGCGTGGCGTTCGTCGAAGATGTGGCGTGCGTGCAGCGCCCCGCCTTCCAGCCGGACCTCCAGGTGGTGGCCGTGGGGATTGCTGTCCCCGCATCCCAGGCAGTTGCGGTGATGCTGGGGCAGAGGGCCATCGTGCGGCGGTTCCCAGGTCATCTCGGCCTGCTCCCAACCGGTGGGACGCCGGAACGGGTCTGGCGCGGTCATGCCGGAGTGGTGGCCGAGGGCCGGTCTCGCCTCTGACGCATTGCCGTGCTGGCCCGTTCGGTCAGATTGTACAGGACCGGGAAAGGCACCAGCGTCAGCAGGGTGGAGGTGGTCAGTCCGGCGGTGAAGACCAGGGCCATCGGCGTCAGGGCACCGATGGTCGCCGCCGCGGTCATCGGATCGGTCGCAGCCGGTAGCGCGAGCCCTCGATCACGGCCGCCATAACCCCTGCGATCTCCGCTTCGGCGCCGTCGGGCACGGCGAGGGCGGCGAGCTGCAGCCCGGGTGGTGATCCCTCCGAGGTTCTGGTCGGTCGCGGTGGCGGCGCGGCTGGCGGGGCCCAGGCGAGCAAGGTGAGTCATGAGGTCTCCCATATAGTCGATGCCAGGTGAAGAGTAGGGGTAGACATAAGGATCGGAACTGGTTCGGGAGCTTCGCGAGCCTGAACTTGGTCAACACTAGGAGAGAACGGTGGTCGAGCGACGTGAGACGCTCGAAATCCCGGAAAGCATCGCCCACTGGGCCGTCTGCCAAGGGGCTGATCGCCGAGCCGTTCTCTGCCGGGGGAGCTGGACTCGAGGAGGTCCAATGCTTCCGAGAAACGCTGCATGCGCGGGCGATGCAGTCAAGCATGGATTCCGCGGCCATCGACGTGGTCAACCGCTACGCGCGGAGTCTGCCCTTGTGCTCGGTGCCGGGTCAGGCGCGCCGAGCGGCAGCTCGTGCTCGATCGCCTGAGAGCCCAAGGGAGTGATCTTCACGCGAAGCGGGTCCGGGCGACCTCCCGACACTCCAGGACCGTCGATGTAGCCCTGCTCTTTGAGCCATCTGCCCACCTCGTGTAGATCCTCCTCAGCTACCGGCTCGCCGAACCAGTGAGCGCCCGCGGCTGAACCGCTGTCCCAGTCCACGTCATGCTCAAGCTCGTCGGCGCGCTGCGCCGCCGCCACCTCGTGCGCCTGCTGCACGACCTTCGCGACCTGCTTGCCGAGCTGCGCTGCGACCGTGAGCGCGGTGCGTGACAGGCCGTCGCTAACCTCGTCGGTGCCGTCGCTTGCTTCCATCGCCCCCTTCGTCTGCTCAGTTGTATTGGTCTTGTCGAGGTTCTGCGCTGCTGCTCGTCGACGTCCGTGCGCGGCGTCGCCTTGGCAGGCAGCGGCGACCGGATCGTCGACGGCGCGGCCACCCCCTCTCTGGCTTGCCGGGTGTGCTCGGGGATCGCCCGCCGCGCCGCCTTAGTGCCGCGCGGAGGCGCGGCGCCTACGGTCACTGGCCGGGCTGCTGCTGCTCGTAGGGCGCCTGCAGTCGTCTCGCGACGCCCTCCTGCAGGGCGGTGGCGGTGCGGGCATCCCGCACCGCGCGATGCATCTGCACGACGGCGCGACCGAACATGAGGAGCTGCTGCAGCATCGCCAGCTCCGCCGCCATCGACTGCGGCCCCCGCGACGCGGCCGCGATCACCAGCGCGGCGCCGGCGAACGGTTGTGTCGTCGGTTGTCGAACGCTGGCTCGGCTTCTTCGACGACGTTGACGTAGTTCGTCAACGATCCAGCCGGCGGTGGTCGCGGGCGAAGCGTTCCCCGAGCTGTCCTGATCCCCGGTCCTCACACGGTGTCTTGTGTGTCACCGATCAGATGCGTTCGACCCGTCGTCCGCGACGAGCCCAGCCTCGACAAGCGCGGCCCGCACAACCTTGCGGTCCACACCCATCCGCCGCCCGATCGCCCGCATCGAGACACCTGCTCGCCGAAGGCGCACGGCCTCCGCCTTCTCGTCGATACCCAACCCTGGACGACGCCTCGGCACGTTCCGGCGACGAAGGTGCGAGAACACCGTGGCGCGGTGGACGCCGTACCGCTCGGCGAGCGCCTGGACGCCTGTCCCGGCCAGGTAGTCGTCGGCGAGAGCATCCACCTCCACGGCCGTGAGAAAGGTTTGAGCCGTCTCCACAGTCCTCACGACAGGGCCACGACCGTCCTTCGGGGCGCTATCCTGCGGACGCCGCGAGACCTCGTAGACCCCACGATTCAAGCGGTTGACAAGGGTTTTCGTCTTGGGGGCGGAGTTGCCGAACGTGCTACCAAGGCACCCAGATGAAGGCCCGGAGGAGATCCTCCGGGCCTTCACTCGTGCTCGGGCGCCGCATCCCGCGCGCGACGGATGCGGATCGGCCCGCGCGCGAGCTCGGGGTCGACCTCGCTCCCCCGCTGCGTGATGACGACCTCGCCGCGCTCGACGAGCCGCGCGGCGGCCGCCCGCGCCTCGTCCATGCGCGGTCGCCAGGCCGCTGGGCCGCCGCCCGCGACGCGCCGTGCCGCATCGCTCGGGCAGATGGTGGCGCCGTCGCGGCGCTCGGCGAGCAGCGCGAGGATGGCCGCCTCCATCGCCGCGTCGTCGGCGCTCATGCCTCGCGCGGCAGGATCTCGCCGATCGGCTCGCGCTTCTCGGCCTGGAAGCGGTCCTCGGTGCGGCCGAGCGCCCAGTACCCCGAGAGCGACACGCGGTCGCGGGGCAGCCCGCGCCGGCCGAGCAGCTCGTCGCGCATCGCCTTCATCGACTCCCGCTCGCCGTGCACGAACGCGTGCACCCTCCCCTCCGACAGCGAGAGCGCCGCGACGGCGTCGGCGAGCAGCCGGGTCGTCGCGGTGCTCGGCTCGCCGCGGTGCAGCCAGCGCACCTCGACGCCCGCCGGGTGCCGCAGCGGGATCTCCTCCGACGCATCCCGCGCCTCGAGGATCGCGATGCCGAGCGCGTCGGCCGGCAGGGCCTCGAGCGCGCTCGCGATCGCGGGCAGCGCCGACTCGTCGCCCGCGAGCAGGTGCCAGTCGGCCGTCGGGTCGGGCGAATAGGCGCCGCCGGGGCCGCTGAGCACCACGCGCTCCCCCGGCTGCGCCCGGGCCGCCCACGGGCCGGCGATCCCCGCGTCGCCGTGCACGACGACGTCGATCGCGAGCGCGTCGTCGGCGACCGCGCGCACCGTGTACGTGCGCGTGACCGGCAGGTCCTCGGGCGCGAGCGACTCGCGCAGCGCCGCGAGGTCGTAGGGCGGCTCGAGGCCGAGCTCGGGCTTCGCGAACGAGAGCTTCACGTAGGCGTCGGTGCACGCGTTGGGCGCGAACGTCGCGAACCCGCCCCCGCCGATCCACACGCGCACGAGGCTCGGACCGATGCGCTCGGTGCGGATGACCTCCATGACGTGCTGCGGACGCTTCGGGCGGGGCGGGCGGCCGGGGATGCTCATGGTGCTCCCGACGCTAGCAGCGGGCTCGCGCCCGGCGGCCGTCGATAGGCTCGAGCGCATCGCGCACAGCCGAGGGGGACGCATGCTCGAGATGGGCCACGAGGCGTTCGAGGAGCTCGTGACGGAGGTGCTCGACGCGCTGCCGGACGAGATGGTCGAGGATCTCGACAACGTGGTGTTCCTGGTCGAGGACGAGCACCCCGAGGAGGACCTGCTCGGCATCTACGAGGGCGTCGCGATCACCGACCGCGGGCAGTACGGCTTCGGCGAGCTGCCGGACCGCATCATGGTCTACCGGCTGCCGCACCTCGACGCGAGCGAGACGCTCGAGGAGCTGCGCGCCGAGGTGCGCACGACGCTCGTGCACGAGATCGCGCACTTCTACGGGATCGACGACGAGCAGCTCCACGAGCTGGGGTGGGCGTAGCCGCCCACCCCTCGCTCGCTACGCGGCAGGCGTCGCGTCGGCGAGCGCCGTGGTGTCGATGACGAAGCGGAAGCGCACGTCGCCGTCGACCACCCGGTCGTACGCGGCATCCACGTCGTCGATGCCGATCCGCTCGATGACGGCGCCGATGCCGTGCTCGGCGCAGAAGTCGAGCATCTCCTGCGTCTGCCGGATGCCGCCGATGTTGGAGCCCGCGAGCACCTTGCCGCCCATGATGAGCGAGCCGAGGTGCAGCGGCTGCGGCGCCGGCGGCAGGCCGACGTTCACCATCGCGCCGTGCGGCTTGAGGATCGACAGGTAGGTGCCGAGGTCGAGGTCGGCGCTCACGGTGTTGAGGATGACGTCGAACTCGCCCTTGTGCGCCTCGGCCCAGCCGTCCTCGCCGGTCGCGATCGTGCTGGCGGCACCCAGCTCCTTCGCGAGCTCCGCCTTCGCGAGGCTGCGCGAGAGCACCGTGACCTCGGCGCCCTTCGCGGCCGAGAGCTGCACGCCCATGTGGCCGAGCCCGCCGAGGCCGACGACGGCCACTTTCTTGCCGGGGCCCACGCCCCAGCGATCGATCGGCGAGTAGAGCGTGATGCCGGCGCAGAGCAGCGGCGCCGCGACGTCGAGCTCGAGCCCATCCGGGATGCGCAGCACGAAGCGCTCGTCGACCACGACGCGCTCGCTGTAGCCGCCCTGCGTGATGGTGCCGTCGCGGTCGACGGCGGCATAGGTGCCGACGGCGCCGTTCAGGCAGTCCTGCTCCTCGTCGGCGAGGCACTGCTCGCACTCGCCGCACGAGTCGACGAGGCAGCCGACGCCGACGCGGTCGCCGACGGCGTGGCGCGTGACGGCGTCGCCGACGGCCTCGACGATGCCCGCGATCTCGTGGCCGACCGTGAGCGGGAAGGGCGCGGCGCCCCACTCGTCGCGGATGGTGTGGATGTCGCTGTGGCAGATGCCGGCGGCCTGGATGGAGATGACCACGTCGTTCGGGCGCGGGTCGCGGCGCTCGATCGTGGCGACGCGGAACGGCTGGTCGGCTGCGGTCTTCTGCAGCGCCTTCGTCGGGATGGGCATGCGGCCTCCTCGAGGATCGTGCGGCATCGGCGGATGCCGGCGGCAAGCCTACGCGCCGGATGCAGGGAGCCCGCCCGGCGGCGGCCCCGCGGTGTCGCGCACCTCGTCGGCGAGCGCGACCGGGCCGTTGGCGGCGATGTGCGCGTCCTCCTGCTCGCGCCACAGCATCCACCACGAGTCGTCGCCGTCGCGCTCGAGCGCCCGCGCCCGCCGGACCGCCTCGGGCGCCTCCAGCCAGATCGCGAGGTCGGCGTGCTCGCGGCTCTCGAGCGTGAGCGAGCCGCAGCCCTCGACGACGAGCGCCTCGCCGGGCTCCGCGCTGTCCTCGGCGCCCCAGTCGCCCACCGCCCAGTCCCAGCGGCGCCAGACGGCCGTCCGCCCCTCGGCGAGCGGCGCGAGGATGCCGCGCTCGAGCAGGCGCGAGCCGGTCGCGAGGCCGTGCCAGCCGGCGTAGAGGTCGTCCATGTGGATGATGCGCGCACCGGAGTCGGCGGCGATGCGCTCGGCGAGGGCCGTCTTGCCCGAGCCGGAGCGCCCGTCGACGATCGTGATGGTCACTGCGCCCCCTCCCACACCGGTGCGAACGATCCTGCCGCGAGCGACGCCCCGATCGCGGTCGCCGCGACGGCGATGGCCAGGATCAGCAGCAGCGCGTCGACGCGCCCGACGGTCGAGGGCCGCGCCCAGGTGCGCTCGGCACCGCCGAAGCCGCGCGCCTCCATCGCGGTCGCGAGCGTGCCGCCGCGGCGCAGCGCCACCACGAGCAGCGCGAAGGCAGCCTGCAGCGCGCGCCGCACCGCACCCGTGTCGCCGAGGCCCCGCGCCCGGCGGGCGAGCGCGATCTGCCGCCAGTCCTCGGCCAGCACGCCGAACAGCCTCGTGCCGGCGAGCGCCGCGAGCACGAACCGGTGCGGCAGGCGCGCGACCTGCGCGAGCCCGTCGGCGAGCCGCGTCGGGTCGAGGCCCACGAGCGCCACGAGCGTCGGCACGCCGAGCGCGAGCACGCGCAGCCCGATCGCGAGCGCGAGCTCGATCGAGCGGTCGCTGATGGTGGCGAGCCACACCTGGGCGTGGATGCGCCCGGCCGGCTCGGCGTAGAGCAACATGCTCACCGCCGACAGCGGCGCGGCGATGAGCAGCGGCCACGTGCGGCGCAGCACGGTGCGAGGCCCGATGCCGGCGGCCGCGAAGACCACGAGCCACGCGGCGAGCGCGACCGCGGCGCTCACGACGTCGATCGTGAGCAGCATGGGGATCGAGTAGAGCACCGCCGCGAGCAGCGGCGTGACCGGGTTGACCCGAGCGAGCGCGCTCACCGCTCGCCGCCCAGCCGCAGCACGCGGTCGCCGAGCACCCGCTCGACGTCGGCATCGTGCGTCACGGCGACGACGGCGCAGCCGCGGTCGTCGACGAGCGAGGCGATGAGACGCACGAGCTCGCTCCACGTGCGGCGGTCCTGGCCGAACGTGGGCTCGTCGAGCACCATCACGCGCGGCGCGGGCGCGAGCACCGTCGCCACCGAGAGCCGGCGCTGCTCGCCGCCGGAGAGCGTGAAGGGGTTGGCGTCGGCGAGCGCGTCGAGCCGCAGCGCGGCGAGCAGCCCGCCGACGCGCGCGTCGACCTCGGGCTCGGGCAGCCGGAGCGCCCGCAGCCCCGCCGCGACCTCGTCGCGCACGCGCGCGGTGACGAACTGGTGCTCCGGCTGCTGGAAGACGGTGCCGATGCGGCTCGCCAGCTGCTTCGGCCGCCAGCGGATGGGCGCCTCGGCCGCGAGCTCGCGCCGCAGCGGCGCGGTGGCGCGCACGGCGCCCGCGACCGAGGGCAGGAGGCCGGCGAGCGTCAGCGCGAGGGTCGACTTGCCGGCGCCGTTGCGCCCGGTGACGACGAGCGCCTCCCCCGCGCGCACCTGCACGTCGAGCGGCTCGTGCACGGCAGCGCCGTCGCGGCCGGAGCGCAGCGCCTCCCCCACGAGGAGCGCCTCGCCCGGACGCCGGCCGCCGCGGGCGACCTCGACCGGGAGCCCCGGCACCCAGACGCCGTCGTGCGCGAGCTGCGTGCGGTGGGCGTCGAGGACGGCGGCCGGCGAGCCGTCGGCCACCGCTCCGCCGCCTGCCGCGAGCACGACGACGCGGTCGACGACCGGCAGCCACGTCTCGACGCGGTGCTCGACGACCACGAGCGTCGCCCCGGTCTCGGCGGCGACGCGAGCCACGGCATCCCGCACCTCCACGACCCCCTCGGGGTCGAGGTTGGCGGTCGGCTCGTCGAGCAGGATGAGCCCCGGGCGCATCGCGAGCACGCCCGCGAGCGCGAGGCGCTGCCGCTGGCCGCCCGAGAGCGCCGCCGTCGACCGGTCGAGCGCCACGTCGAGCCCGACCGCGGCGAGCGCCTCGCGCACGCGCCGCCAGATCTCGTCGCGCGGCACGGCGAGGTTCTCGCAGCCGAACGCCACGTCGTCGCCGACGCGGGACATGATCGTGTTGGCCTGCGGATCCTGCAGCACGAGGCCGGCGGTACCGCGCAGCCCGGCCGGGTGCGCGCCGTCGACGGCGAGCTCACCGGTCTCGTCGCCCTCGTCCTCGCCGCCGAGCACACCCGCGAGCGCCGCGAGCAGCGTCGACTTGCCGGCGCCCGAGGGGCCGAGGAGCAGCACGCGCTCGCCGGGCTCGACATCGAGGTCGAGCCCGGCGACGGCGGGCACCGTGCGGCCTGCGTGCCGCCAGCCCCACCCGCGCGCGCGGATGCGGGAGCCGGTCACCGGGCGCGCGACCGCCCCGACGCGAAGCGGTCGAGCACGCCGGTCGCGGCGAGCGCCCGCGTCAGCAGCCAGCCGACGAGGCCGGCGAGCAGCGCGCCGGAGACGACGAGGCTGCCGAGGTAGATGCCGAGGAACTCGGGGCTCTTGGCGAGGTTGCCGCTCAGGAACAGCTCGAGCACGAACGCGGCGACGGCCGCGCCGACGCCCGCGAGCATCGCGACCGGCAGCCCGAAGCGGCGGTAGGCGAAGAGCAGGAAGACGAGCTCGGCGCCGAGGCCCTGCGCGATGCCGGAGTAGACCGTCTCGATCGACCACTGGCTGCCCAGCAGCATCGACACGCTCGCGGCGAGCAGCTCGACGAACAGCGCGGCGCCGGGCTTCCGGATGATGAGGCCGCCGAGCACGCCGCCGATGAGCCAGATGCCGACGGCGAGGCCGCCGAAGCCGGGCGTGAGCGCGTCCATGGCGGTGAACCAGGCGTAGCCGACGCTGTTCCAGAGCACGAACAGGAGGCCGGTGGCGACGCCGAGCACGGCGGCGACGACGATGTCGACGACGCGCCAGCGGGTGCGGGTGCGCGCGGGCGCCGTCGACGGGGCGGATGCGGTGGGTGCGGTGGTCATTCGGTGCCTTCCTCGGATGAGATGGCACGGGTGCAGTGTCCTCCCTGCGCTGGCATGATCCAGATCAGGTTTGACGGTCGAAGGCTTCGGCCTTCCTCTCAGCCCGGCGCACCGGACTCCCGTGTCGACAGCCACTCTAGCCCCGCCGCGGCGGCGGACGGGGCACCTAGGCTGGGAGGGTGCAGCGCATCGGATCGTTCGTGGCCATCGGCGACAGCTTCACCGAGGGGGTGGGCGACGAGCTGCCCGACGGCTCGGTGCGCGGATGGGCCGACTTCGTCGCCGCCGGGCTCGCCTCGGCGCAGGGAGCGCCGGTGCGCTACGCGAACCTGGCCATCCGCGGCCGCAAGCTCGGGCCCATCCTGCACGAGCAGCTCGACGCGGCCATCGCGCTCGGGCCCGATGCGATCAGCATCAACGGCGGCGGCAACGACATCCTGCGGCCGAAGGTCTCGATCGAGCACGTCGGCGAGCGCCTCGCCGACGCCGCCCACCGCATCGCCGCCGCGGGCATCCGCCCCATCCTGCTCTCGGGCGGCAACCCGAGCGGCGTGATGCCGATCGGCGCGGTCATGCAGCGGCGCGGCGACGCGCTCGCGCGCGCGGTGGAGTCGCGGATCGGCGACCTCGACGCGCCCTACGTCGACAACTGGTCCGACCCCGAGCTCGCGGCGCCGCGCTTCTGGTCGCGCGACCGGCTGCACCTCAACGCCGCAGGCCACGCCCACGTCGCGCGCAACGTGCTGCGGGCGCTCGGCATGCCGGCGCCGGAGGCCTGGCGCGACCTCGCGGGCGCGTCGACCGCCGAGGGCCGCCGCGACCTCATGTACTACCGCGAGTACGTGCTGCCGTGGCTCGGGCGGCGCTTCACCGGCCGCTCCTCCGGCGACGGCCGCGACCCGAAGCTGCCCGCCTTCGTCGAGGTGCCGCCGATCGTCTGAGCGCCCCTCGGCGCACGAGCGAGGGCCGCGGCTCCCGCCGCGGCCCTCGCCGTCATGGATGGTGCGTCCGTCAGCCGGCGTCGACCAGCTGCTCCTTGAGCGAGTCGATCGCGCCCGCGAGCGTCTCGACGTGCATGCCGAGGCCCTCCGCGATCGCGTCGGCCGGCAGCTCGCCCGCCGAGATCTCCTCGAAGAAGGCGCCGGCGGTCGGCCGGTAGTCGTCGAGGTCGGCGAGCGCCTGCTCGGCACCGGCGGCGTCGTCGCCCGCGATCGCGACCGCGTAGTCGACGAAGAAGCCGATGTGCTCGCGCCACAGCTCGAGGAACGCCGCGCCGTTCTCCTCACCGGCGAGCGAGCCGATGGCCTCGCTCAGCGCGACCGAGTTGGCGTCGAGCGTCGCGGCAGCGCCCTCGAACGCGGGCGACTCGGGGCCGCCCTCGGCCGTGTAGGCGGTGAAGACCGCGATGCCGGCGAGGTAGACGTGCTCCTGCAGGCCCACGACCAGCTGCGAGCGCAGCGTCGAGGCCTCGTCGGAGACGTCGCCCTCGAGGCCCGCTGCGGCGGCGAGGCCGCCGGAGAGCGTCTCGGCCGACATGACCACGTGGCCCGCGGCCTCCTGCAGCACGTCGGTCGCGTTCGGCTCGCCCGCCGCGAAGGCGTCGATGGCGGCGCTGAGCGTGTCGACGTGCATCGTCAGGCTCTCGGCGACCGCGTCCGCCGGCAGCTCGCCGCCGGAGATCGACTCGAAGAACGCGCCGGCCTCCTCGGTGTAGCCCTGCAGCTGCATGAGCGCCTCGTCGGCCGCTGCCTGGTCGCCGCCCTTGACGGCCACTGCGTAGTCGACGAAGAAGCCGATGTGCTGGCGCCACAGCTCGAGGAACGCCGCGCCCTGCTCCTCGTCGGAGAGCGACGCGACCGCCTCGGAGAGGTCGACCGAGTTGGTGTCGAGCGCTGCCGCGGCAGCCTCGAACTGGGCCGAGTCGGCGCCCGCGTGGTAGGCGGTCGCGACCGCCATGCCGGCGAGGTAGACGTGCTCCTGGAGGAGCGACGTCAGGTCGGCGCGCAGGTTGGCCGCGTCGGACTCCGCCTCACCGGGGATGTCGAGCGCGCCGACGAAGCCGCCGGCGAGCGTCGTGGCCGTCATGGGCATGTGGCCGGCGGCGGTGCGCGCGTCGGCGAACGGGTCGCCGGTGCCGGCAGGGCTGAGCATCGAGCCCGACTCGGTCTCCATCGGCGATGCCGAGGTCTCGGGGGCCGTGCTCGTGCCCGGGTCGGCGGGCGACGAGCACGCGCTCGCCCCCAGGATCACGGCGGCGGCGCTGAAACCGACCGCCGTCCGGAGGAAGATGGACTTCCGCATGGTGCGACTCCTCTGTGCTGGGGATGCCCTGCATCCCTCGTCGTGTTGCGTGCATCAGGGGTTCGCCGCCCTCGGGCGAGCGGATTGGACGGGTTCAGCCGGCGGGCGCCGTCACGAAGTCGATGAGCTCCTCGACGCGGGCGAGGAGGGCCGGCTCGAGGTCGTTCCAGTCGCGCACCCGGCCGCGGATCCGCTGCCACGCGTGCGCGACATCCGCCTGGCTCTCGTGCGGCATGCCGAGGCGGCGCAGCGTGCCGCGCTTCCAATCCTCGCCGCGCGGCACATCCGGCCACCGGTCGATGCCGAGGCGCGCGGGCTTCACCGCCTGCCAGATGTCGATGTACGGATGCCCGACGACGCGCACGTGCGCACCGTGCGGTCCGCGCATGACGGCCTCGGCGATCCGCGTCTCCTTCGAGCCGGGCACGAGGTGGTCGACGAGGATCCCCAGCCGGCGCGAGCGGGTCGGGGCGAACTCGGCGACCATGCCCGCGAGGTCGTCGACGCCGTGCAGCGGCTCGACGACGACGCCCTCCACGCGCAGGTCGTGGCCCCAGACCTGCTCGACGAGCTCGGCGTCGTGCGTGCCCTCCACGAGGATGCGGCTCGGGAGCGCGACGCGGGCCTTGAGCCCCTCGACCGCGCGCGAGCCGGACGCGGTGCGGGTCGGCGCCGCCGCCCGCGTCGCCGCGGGCGGGACGAGCTCGACCTCCGCGCCGTCGACGAGGAACCCGCGCCCGAGCGGGAACAGGCGCACCCTGCCCGCGCGGTCCTCGAGGCGCACGTGCCCGGCCTCGATGCCGACGACGGCGCCGACGAACCCGTCGACCCGCTCGACCACGAGGTCGCGCTCGGCGGCGACGCGCGCGGGCGGCGCGGGGCGCCGCGCGGCCTTCGCCTCGGGCGAGAGCACGTCGCCGCCCCACGAGTCCCAGTCCACGAGCACCGGTCGATCCTAGCCGCGCAGCCTCGCCACGGCCTCGAGCGCCGCGAGGTCGCCCTGCACGAGGATCCGGGTCACGACCGACGCCTCCCAGCGCGCGAGCCCGTCGCGCACGCGCTCGATCGGGCCGACGAGCGCGATCTCGTCGACGAGCGCCGTCGGCACCGCCGCGATCGCCTCGGCCTTCCTGCCCTCGAGGTAGAGCTCCTGGATGCGCAGGCACGCCTCCTCGTACCCGAGCCGCGCGACGGCGTCGAAGTGGAAGTTCGCGCCCTTCGCGCCCATCCCGCCGACGTAGAGGGCGATCATCGGCCGGACGCGGTCGGCAGCCGCCTCGACGTCGCGGTCGACGACGATCGGCACGGGCACCGACACCTCGAACGCCTCCGCCGGCGGCAGGGACGGATCGCGCTTCGCGAAGCCCTCCGCGAGCAGCGCGCGCGCGGCGGCGTCCTGCGAGGGCGAGTGGAGGAACGGCAGCCACCCGTCGGCGATCTCGGCGGCGAGCGCGGTGTTGCGGGGCCCCTCCGCGGCGAGGTGGATGGGGATGCGCGGCCGCAGCGGGTGCAGGGTCGAGATGAGCGGCTTGCCGAGCCCCGTCGTACCCTCCCCCGTCAGCGGCAGCGGCAGCTGCGGCCCGGGCGCCGTGACCGGCGCCTCGCGCGCCATGATGCTGCGCAGGATCGCGACGTACTCGCGCGTGCGCGCGAGCGGCTTCGGGAACGGCTGGCCGTACCAGCCCTCGACGACCTGCGGCCCGCTGACGCCGAGCCCGAGGATGACGCGGCCGCCCGAGAGGTGGTCGAGCGTCATCGCGGTCATCGCCGTCGAGGCCGCGGTGCGCGCCGAGAGCTGCGCGATGCCCGTCGCGAGCCGGATCCGCGACGTCGACGCGCCCCACCACGCGAGCGGGGTGAACGCGTCCGAGCCGTACGCCTCCGACGTCCAGATCGAGTCGAAGCCGAGCCGCTCCGCCGCGAGCACCGCCTCGAGCGCTCCCGCGGGCGGGGCCGATCGCCAGTAGCCGAGCATGTAGCCGTAGTCCATGGTGCGATCCTGCCAAGCCCCGCCCGGCGCATCCGCCCGCTTGTCCCGGATGCACGAGCCGCGGGCCGCTTCCGTAGGCTCGGCCCATGGACTTCCGCATCTTCACCGAGCCCCAGCAGGGCGCCTCCTACGACGAGCTGCTCGCGGTCGCGCTGCGCACCGAGCAGCTCGGCTTCGACGGCTTCTTCCGCTCCGACCACTACCTGCGCATGGGCGACGGCGACCCCGGCTACGGGCCGACGGATGCGTGGACGACGCTCGCGGGGCTGGCGCGCGACACCGAGCGGGTGCGGCTCGGCACGCTCGTCTCCTCCGTCACCTACCGGCAGCCGGGCATCCTGGCCGTGCAGGTCGCGAACGTCGACCAGATGTCGGGCGGGCGGGTGGAGCTCGGGCTCGGGACCGGCTGGTTCGCCGAGGAGCACTCGGCGCTCGGCATCCCCTTCCCCGAGCGGCGCTTCGACCTGCTCGAGGAGCAGCTGGCGATCGTGACCGGCCTGTGGCAGACGCCGCGCGGCGCCCGCTTCTCGTTCGACGGCGACCACTACCGCCTCGACGACTCCCCGGCGCTGCCGAAGCCGGTGCAGGAGCGCATCCCCGTGATCGTGGGCGGGCTGGGCGAGCGGCGCACCCCGCGCCTCGCGGCCGAGTTCGCCGACGAGCACAACCTCTCGTTCCCCGCGTTCGACCGCATCCGCCCCCTCTTCGCCGCCCTCGACCGCGCCATCGAGCGCGCCGAGCGCGAGCGGCCCGTCGTGCGCTCGGTGGCGCTCGTCGCGTGCGTCGGCGAGGACGAGGCGTCGTTCGCGCGGCGCGCGGCGGCGATCGGCCGGGAGCCGGCGGAGCTGCGCGAGCACGGCATCGCGGGCACGCGCAGCGAGGTGCAGGACCTGCTCGGACGCCTCGCCGACGACGGCGTGGAGCGGGTCTACCTGCAGGTGCTCGACCTCGGCGACCTCGACCACCTCGACGAGCTCGCGTCGTTCGCGGCCGTCTCGCCCGTCGCGCGGTAGCGCCCGGGCATGCGGAAGGGGGCCGCCCGCAGGCAGCCCCCTTCGTTGCGGTGCGTGAGCGTCAGGCGCTCGTGCGACCGCGGTTCTTCGTCACGAGGCCCCAGATCAGCAGCACGACGATCGCGCCGACGATGGCCACGATCCACGTCTGCAGCGACCAGAAGTCCTCCAGGCCGACACCGAAGATCATCGAGCCGAGCCAGCCGCCGAGCAGTGCTCCGACGACGCCCAGGATGAGGGTCATGATCCAGCCGCCGCCCTGACGGCCGGGGAGGATCAGCTTTGCGATGGCCCCAGCGATGAGGCCGAGGACGATCCAACCGAGAATGCCCATGTGTGTGGTCCCTTCTCCGAGACAGCGGTGCAAGGGTTTCACTCCGCTGGGCCCCCGCAATTCGGGGAACCAGGAATGAGCGTACCCCGGTACCTTGAAGATTCCTGGAGAGTTCCTGGTCAGCTGCTAGCGCGCTCCAAGACGATCTCCCGCACCCGGGCCGCGTCGGCCTGGCCGCGCATCGCCTTCATGACCGCCCCGATGACGGCGCCGGCCGCCTGCACCTTGCCGTCGCGGATCTTCTGCAGCACGTCGGGCTGGGCCGCGAGCGCCTCGTCGACCGCCGCCACGAGCGCCGACTCGTCGGTGACGACCTGCAGGCCGCGCGCCGCAGCCACCTCGCTCGGGCTGCCCTCGCCAGCGATGACGCCCTCGAGCGCCTGCCGGGCGAGCCGGTCGGTGAGGGTGCCCTCGTCGATGAGCCGCTGCAGCTCGGCCACGTGGGCCGGCTCGACGAGCGTCGACGCGTCGACGCCGCGCTCGTTGGCGACGCGCGCGAGCTCGCCCGTCCACCACTTGCGCGCCGCCTGGGGGGCGGCGCCTGCGGCGACGGTCGCCTCGACGACGTGCAGCATGTCGCCGTTCACGACGTCCTGGAACTCGAGGTCGCTGAAGCCCCAGTCGCCCTTCAGGCGCCGGCGGCGCGCGACGGGCTGCTCGGGCAGCAGCGCGCGCAGCTCTTCGACGAGCTCGCGGCTCGGCTGCACGGGCAGCAGGTCGGGCTCGGGGAAGTAGCGGTAGTCGTCGGCATCCGACTTCACGCGGCCGGCGCTCGTCGTGCCGGTGTCCTCGTGCCAGTGGCGGGTCTCCTGCGTGATCGTGCCGCCGTCGGCGAGGATCGCCGCCTGCCGCTGGATCTCGTAGCGCACGGCGCGCTCGACGGAGCGCATCGAGTTGACGTTCTTCGTCTCGGTGCGCGTGCCGAGGCGCTCCTGCCCGCGGGGGCGCAGGCTCACGTTGGCGTCGCAGCGCAGGTTGCCGCGCTCCATCCGCGCCTCGGAGATGCCGAGCGAGAGCACGATGTCGCGGATCGCGGCGACGTAGGCCTTCGCGAGCTCGGGCGCGTCGTGCTCGGCGCCGAAGATGGGCTTGGTCACGATCTCGACGAGCGGCACGCCTGCGCGGTTGTAGTCGACGAGCGAGTACTCGGCGCCCTGGATGCGGCCGGTCGAGCCGCCCACGTGCGTGAGCTTGCCGGCGTCCTCCTCCATGTGCGCGCGCTCGATCGGGATCGTCACCTGGCGCCCGTCGGCGAGCTCGATCTCGACCTGCCCCTCGAACGCGATGGGCTCGTCGTACTGCGAGATCTGGTAGTTCTTCGGCACGTCGGGGTAGAAGTAGTTCTTCCGCGCGAACCGGCTCGACTCGGCGATCTCGCAGCCGAGCGCGAGGCCGAGCGCGATCGAGTGCCGCACGGCGAGCGCGTTCACGACGGGGAGGCTGCCGGGCAGGCCCAGGCTCAGCGGGTCGACGAGCGTGTTGGGCTCCACGTCGTGGAAGTCCGGATGCGCGGGGTTGGGCGCCGCCGAGAACATCTTCGTGCGCGTGCCGAGCTCGACGTGCACCTCGAACCCGAGCACGGGCTCGAAGAGCTCGAGCGCCCGGTCGAAGTCCATCAGCTTGTCCTTCATCGCGACGCCTCCGTGCGGTCGGTCCCTGAGGAGCCGCCGGCGGCGGCGTCTCGAAGGGGGGGAGCCTTGGTGGTGAGGATGCCGCCCCAGCGCTCGGCGAGCAGCGCCTCGATGGCGGCGCCGGCGCGGTAGAGCCGGTCGTCCTCGAACATCGGGGCGAGCAGCTGGAGGCCGACGGGCAGGCCGTCGTCGCCGAGGCCCATCGGGAGCCCCATGCCGGGGATGCCCGCGAGGTTCGCGGGGATCGTCGTGATGTCGTTGACGTACATCGCGAGCGGGTCGTCGAGCTTCTCGCCCAGCTTGAACGCCGTCGTGGGCGCCGCGGGGCTGATGAGCAGGTCGGCCTGCGCGAAGGCCGCGTCGAAGTCGCGCTGGATGAGCGTGCGCACCTTCTGCGCGGAGCCGTAGTAGGCGTCGTAGTAGCCGGCCGAGAGCGCGTAGGTGCCGAGGATGATGCGGCGCTTGACCTCGGGGCCGAACCCGGCCTCGCGGGTCGCGCCCATCACATCCTCGACCGTCTGGCCGGGCCGCTCGACGCGGAGCCCGAAGCGCACCGAGTCGAAGCGGGCGAGGTTGCTCGACGCCTCGGCGGGGAGGATCAGGTAGTACGCGGCGACGGAGTACGCGAACGACGGGCAGGAGACCTCGACGACCTCGGCCCCCGCATCCGTCATGAGCTGCACGGCCTCCTGGAAGCGCGCGTCGACGTCGGCGGCGATGCCGTCGCTGTCGAGCTCGCGCACGACGCCCACGCGCAGGCCGCGCAGGTCGCCCGCGGCGGCGCCCTCGCGGGCGGCGGCCGCGAACGAGGGCCAGTCGCGGTCGAGGCTCGTCGAGTCGTGCGGGTCGTGGCCGCCGATGACGTCGTGCAGGAGCGCCGAGTCGAGCACCGTGCGCGTCACGGGCCCGACCTGGTCGAGGCTCGAGGCGAGGGCGATCGAGCCGTAGCGGCTCACGCCGCCGTAGGTGGGCTTCACGCCCACCGTGCCGGTCACGGCCGCCGGCTGCCGGATCGAGCCGCCGGTGTCGGAGCCGAGCGCGAACGGCGCCTCGAAGGAGGCGACCGCCGCCGCCGAGCCGCCGCCGGAGCCGCCCGGGATGCGCTCGAGGTCCCACGGGTTGCGCGTGGGGCCGTAGGCGGAGTGCTCGGTCGACGAGCCCATGGCGAACTCGTCCATGTTGGTCTTGCCGAGCGGCACGAGGCCCGCAGCCTTGAGGCGCGCGACGGGCGTCGCGTCGTACGGCGGGATCCAGCCCTCGAGGATGCGCGAGCCCGAGGTCGAGGGCATGCCGACCGTGCAGAGCACGTCCTTGATGGCGACGGGCGCGCCCGCGAGCTCGTGCAGCTGCTCGCCGCTCGCGCGGCGCTCGTCGATCGCGCGCGCCTGGTCGATCGCGCCGGCGTTGACGTGCAGGAAGGCGTGCAGCTCGCCGTCGACCGCGGCGATGCGGTCGAGGTGCGCCTGCGTCGCCTCGACGCTCGAGACCTCGCCGGCGGCGAGGAGCCCGGCGAGCTCGTGCCCGGCGAGGCGGGTGAGGTCGGCGCTCACTGCTCCTCCCCCAGGATCGCCGAGACGCGGAACCGCTCGCCGTCGTGGCTCGGGGCGCCGGCGAAGACCTGCTCGCGCGTGAGCGTCTCGCCCACCTCGTCGTCGCGCATGACGTTGGCCATCGGCACGGGGTGGCTCGTGGCGGGCACGTCGGGCCCGGCGACCTCGCGCACCTCGGCGATGGCGTCGACGATCTTCGACAGCTCGGAGGTGAGGCTCGTCACCTCGTCGTCGGTGAGCGCGATGCGGGCCAGTCCAGCCAGGTGCTGGACCTCCTCGCGGGTGATCTCGGACATGCGTCTCCTCGGTCGTCCCCGGCGCGGCCGGGATGCGTGGGGGTCGCCCCAATCCTACGGGCGCGCCACGAGCAGCCAGGCCGCGAGCGCCTCGAGGACGACGGCCGCGGCGATGCACCACCACCGGAGGTCGGATGCGACGGCGAGGGCCTCGCGCACGACCGCGCCGGGCCGGTAGGAGGGCCGGGTCCAGGCGCCGACCACCGTGCCGTCGATGCCCTCGTCGGCGAGCAGCCAGGCGGTGCGGAACGCGTGGTACTCGCTCGTGACCACCGCGAGCGGCGCGCGCCCGGGGCCCGTCACGAGCGGGCGCGACAGCCGCAGGTTCTCGCGCGTCGTCGCCGAGGCCTGCTCGAGGTCGATCGCGTCGGCGGGCACGCCGAGGTGCCGCTCGAGGTGCTCGGCCATCGCCGAGGCCTCCGTGCGCACCTCGTCGGGGCCCTGCCCGCCGGCGACGACGATGCGCGCGTCGGGGCGACGGGCGCGGGCCGAGCGCCACACCGCCGCGCCGCGCTCGACGCGGCGGCGCAGCAGCGGCCCCACCTCGCGGCCACGGAGGCCCGCGCCGAGGATGAGCACGGTGCCGGGCGCAGGGGCGGCGCGGCTCGCGCGGCCGTGGATGAGCATGGCCATCGCGAGCACCGCGGCCGCGAGCCCCGCCGCCCACAGCGGCAGCGCGAGCAGCAGCGCCGCGCGCCCGAGCGCCGGCGCGACGGCGACGAGCGCCACGATCGTCGCGGCGAGCAGCAGCATCCCGGCGCCGAGCCCGGCGATGAGCACGTCGATGCGCCGCACGCGCACGAGCCTCGGCAGCATGAGCGCGTGCCAGAGCGACGCGCCGCCGAGCCCCAGCGTCGCCACGAGCGCCGCGGCGGCGAGCAGCGCCCAGCCGCCCTCGGCCGCCGGCACGTCGAGCCAGGCGGCGACCGGCCGGCGCAGCACGCGCGTGAGCAGCAGCGTGCCCGCGGTGACGATCATCGCGGCCCAGAGCGCGGGCCGGACCAGCCGCATCCGTCGTCCGCCCCTCACGGTCAGCACCCTAGCCCGCCCGGCGCGGCCGCTTGCGCGCTGATCGAACGTGTGTTCGAATGGGTATCATGCGATGGGACGGGCAGACGGCGACCCACGTCGACGCGGATGCGCTGCCGGGGCTCGAGGAGCGCGGGAGCGTGCTCGACGCGTGGCCGACCCCGGGCTTCGACGGCGCGTCGTTCCTGGAGGTGACGGCCAGGAGCGCGCTCAACCACGTCGCCGGCGACGGCTTCATGGGCGGCGCGTGGACGATCAACCCCTACCGCGGCTGCCAGCACGCGTGCCGCTACTGCTTCGCGCGGAAGACGCACACCTACCTCGACCTCGACGCGGGCGCCGACTTCGACTCCCGCATCGTCGTCAAGGCCAACCTCGTCGAGGTGCTCGAGCGCGAGCTCGCCGGCCCGCGCCGCGAGGTCGCCGCCGTGCAGCTGGGCACCAACACCGACCCCTACCAGCGGGCCGAGGGCCGCTACCGGCTCATGCCCGGCGTGCTGCGCGCGCTCGCCCGCCACGGCGCATCCATCTCGATCCTCACGAAGGGGACGCTGCTGCGCCGCGACCTGCCGCTGCTCGCCGCGATCGCCCGGGATGTGCCGGTGTCGATCGCGATGTCGATCGCGATCTTCGACGACGAGCTGCAGCAGCAGGTCGAGCCCGGCACGCCCACCACCCGCGCGCGGCTCGACACCGTGCGCGCGGTGCGCGACGCGGGCCTCGACTGCGCCGTCTTCGCGATGCCGATCCTGCCCGGCCTCACCGACACGCGGGCGCACCTCGAGCCGGCGTTCGCCGCGATCGCGGAGGCGGGCGCGACGAGCGCGATCGCGAGCGCGCTGCACCTGCGGCCGGGCGCCCGCGAGTGGTACATGGCCTGGCTGCGGCAGGAGCATCCGCACCTCGTGCCGCTCTACGGGCGCGTCTACGGCGGCGGCACCTACGCGCACCGCGACTACCGCGACTGGCTGCGCGCCCGCATCCGCCCGCTGCTGCGCGAGCACCGGCTGGCCCCGGTGCGCACGAGCGCCGGCACGGGGCTCGCCGCTCCCCCGCGCCGGGCGACGCAGCTGCCGTCGACGAGCGGGCCGGTGGCCGTCCCCGTGCCCGCCCCCGCGGTGCCCACCCTCTTCTAGCGACGCGGCCAGTGCCAGGAGGGCTGGTCGAGCGTGCCCTCGCGGCCCGCGACGCGGGTCTCGCCCGAGACCTTCTCGAGCTCGACGCGCAGCCCTCCGAGCTCGTCGGCGAGCGCCGCCTGGTGCGTGACGACGAGCACCTGCGTCTCGCGCGCGGCGTCGCGGATGCGCGCGGCGAGCGCGGGCAGGAGGTCGGCGTGGAGGCTGCGCTCCGGCTCGTTGAGCACGATGAGCCCCGGCTTCTCGGCGGAGAGCATCGCCGCGGTGAGCAGCAGGTACTGCAGCGTGCCGTCGGAGAGCTCGGGCGCCGACAGCGGCCGCAGCATCCCCGGCTGCTCGAGCGCGACCGTCATGCGGCCGTCGACCACCGGCAGGCGCAGGCGGGAGCCGGGGAAGGCGTCGTCGACCGCGCGCTCGAGCTCGCGATCCCAGCCCATCTCGATCGACGTCTGCAGCACCGCCGCGAGGTTCGCGCCGTCGTCGTCGAGCCTCGCCGCGCGCGTCGCGACCTGCGGCTGCCGGGCGGGAGCGCCCGCGTCGGTGCGCAGCGCGTCGTGGAACCGCCAGCCGCGCAGCATGCGGCGCGTGCCCGCGAGCTCGGCGGCGTCGGCCCGCCCCGCGAACTCGTCGAGCACCGACGCCCACGGGTGCATGCCCGCGGCGAGGTCGCTCCAGCCGTCGTCGAGGCGCACGCGCGCGGCGCCCCGCCGCCGCTCGACGAGCACGCCCGCCGGCCGCGGGTCGGAGCCTGCGAAGACGTGCTCCTGCTTGATCTCGGGATCGAGGTCGAAGGCGCTGCGCTGCGCGACCGGCAGGCCCAGGTCGATCGCGTAGCCGAGGACGTCGGTCGCGACGCCGAGGCGCAGCGCGACCGGCCCTGACCGCACGGTGCCCTCGGTGCGCTGGCCGCCCGCCGTGCCGCGCTCCGGCCCCGCCCACCGAACGGCGTCGAGCCCGCCGACGCCTGCGAGCGACGCGATCACGCGCCCCTCGCCGCAGTCGGCGAGCAGCCGCAGCGCCCGGTACAGGCTCGACTTGCCCGAGCCGTTCGCGCCCGTCACGACCGTCAGCGGCGCGAGGTCGACCACGAGGGACCGGATCGAGCGGTAGCCCTCGATCGCGAGCCGCGAGATCACGCGCCGAGCAGCCCGCGCGCGTACGCCGCCTGGCCGGCGTGCTGCACGTCGTCGTCGACGATGCTCACGAGGCGCGCGCCGAGCGTCACCGGCGGATCCCACGCCTCGTCGACGACGCGGTCGAGGTCGTCGGCGTCGAGCGTGCCGAGGTACCGCTGCGTCGCGGCGTGCACGGCGTCGAGGTAGTCGAGCAGGGCCTCGGCCGACTCGGGGCGCACCGCGCGCACGTCGTCGGGCTCGTGGCCGTAGCCGGTGTCGGCGGGATCCGGGTCGCGCCCGAAGCGCGCCGCCCAGTCGCCCTGCAGGTAGACCTGCTCGGTGCCGGCGACCGCGGCGACCTGCGCATCCTGCCCGCGGGCGAGGTGCCACACGAGCCAGCCGATCGGGTTCGCGCTCCCGCCCGGCGCCTCGACGAGCTGCTCGGGCGTGAGGCCGCGCACCGCGCGGCGGGCCTCGTCGGGGATGCGCGAGAACGCCTCGGCGAGCACGGCGACCGCGTCCATCAGGCCTCGGCTCCCGTCTCGGCCGCGGGCAGCGCATCCGGCCCCTGCTCGACGAGCAGGCGGAACTGCGCGGCGTCGAGGATGCGGATGCCGAGGTCTTCGGCCTTCGCGAGCTTCGAGCCCGCGCCCGGCCCGGCGGCGACGAAGTCGGTCTTCTTCGAGACGCTCGACGCGGCCTTGCCGCCGGCCGCGATGATCGCCTCCTGCGCGCCCTCGCGCGTGTAGCCCTCGAGCGTGCCGGTCGCGACCACGGTGAGGCCTGCGAGCACGCCGCCGCGCTCGCCCGCCTTGCCGGGGCCGGGGTGACCGGGCGTCGCGAACCGCACGCCCGCGTCGCGCCACGCGCGCACGATCTCCTGGTGCCAGTCGACGGCGAGCCACTCGACCACCGCCTCGGCGATGGTCGGGCCCACGCCCTCGACCTCCGCCAGCTCCTCGGGGGTCGCCGCCTCGATCGCCGCGAGGGAGCCGAACCAGTCGGCGAGCGCGCGCGCCGCCACGGGCCCCACGTGCCGGATGTTCAGCGAGACCAGCTGCCGCCACAGATCCTTGGTCTTCGCGCGCTCGAGCTCGGCGAGCAGCGTCTCGGCCTGCTTCGACGGCTGCGGCCCCTTGGCGCCCGCCTTCCGCTCGGCGGCGCTCGACGCGCGCTGGAAGGGCCGGCGCACGACCGGCGCGCCCTCGTCGTCGAGCTTCGGCTGCCCCGTCTCGGCGTCGCGGACGATCACCTCGATCGGCACGAGCTGCTCGAGCGTGAGCGCGAACAGGCCCGCCTCGGTCGCGAGCGGCGGCTCGGCGGGCACGCTCGGCTGCGTCAGCGCCGCCGCCGTCACCTCGCCGAGCGCCTCGACGTCGAGCGCCCCGCGGCTGCCGATGTGCTCGACGCGGCCGCGCACCTGGGCCGGGCAGTCCTTCGCGTTGGGGCACCGCAGGTCGACGTCGCCCTCCTTCATGGGGCGGAGCGTCGTGCCGCACTCGGGGCACGCGGTCGGCATCACGAACTCGCGCTCGGTGCCGTCGCGCAGCTCGACGACCGGCCCGAGCACCTCGGGGATCACGTCGCCGGCCTTCCGCAGCACGACCGTGTCGCCGATCAGCACGCCCTTGACGCGCACGACGTCCTGGTTGTGGAGCGTCGCCTGCCGCACGACCGAGCCGGCCACGTGCACCGGCTCCATGTTCGCGTACGGGGTCGCGCGCCCCGTGCGGCCCACGCTCACCACGATGTCGAGGAGCTTCGTGTGCACCTCCTCCGGCGGGTACTTGTACGCGATCGCCCAGCGGGGCGCGCGCGACGTCTGCCCGAGCTCGTCGTGCAGCGCGAGCTCGTCGACCTTCACGACGATGCCGTCGAGCTGGTGCTCGACCGCGTGCCGGCGCTCGCCGAAGCGCTCGACGTAGGCGACGACGTCGTCGATGCCCTCCAGCACCTCGACGTGCGGGCTCGTCGGCAGGCCCCAGTCGGCGAGGAGCCCGTAGACCTCGCTCTGCGCCGCGACCGGCGGATCGGGCCAGGCGCCGAAGCCGTGCACGTACATCGCGAGCGCCGCGATGCGCTCCTCGCCCGCCTCGCGCTCGAGCCCGGTCTTCTTCTCGAGCTGCTGCCGCAGGCCGCCCGAGGCGGCGTTGCGCGGGTTGGCGAACGCGGGGAACCGGCGCGCTGCGCGCTCGGCCGCGCGCTCCTCGTCGAACTCCGCTCGGCCGGGCGCCGGGCGACGCGCGTGCTTCGCGCGATCCTCCTCGACCGAGCGGCCCCGCAGCTCGGCCTGGAGGGCGTTCAGCCGCTCGAAGGCCTCGACGGGGATGAAGACCTCGCCGCGCACCTCGACGAGCGCGGGATGCCCCGTGCCCGCGAGCCGCTCGGGCACGCCCGCGACGCGCAGCGCGTTGACCGTCACGACCTCACCGACCCGGCCGTCGCCGCGCGTGGCGGCGGAGGTCAGCTCGCCGTGCTCGTAGCGCAGCGAGACCGCGAGCCCGTCGATCTTCAGCTCGGTCAGCCATCGCACCCGCCGGCCCGCCGCGGCCTCGGCCTTCGCGCACCACTCCCGCAGCTCGTCGACCGAGAAGACGTTGTCGAGGCTCAGCATGCGCTCGCGGTGCTCGATCGTCGGCAGGCCGCTGCCGGTGCCGCCCTGCACCGCCTGGGTCGGCGAGTCCTGGCTCTGCAGCTCGGGGTGCTCGCGCTCGAGCGCGTCGAGCTCCTGCACGAGGGCGTCGTAGGTCGCGTCGTCGATGAGCGACTGGTCGCGGTCGTAGTAGGCGGCGCTCGCCTCCTCGATCTGCGAGCGCAGCTCCTGCGCCCTGGCGTTCGCGTCGCTGAGGGAGGCCTCGGCCTCGATTCCCACCATGCGCCCATTCTGCACTCGGGTGCTGACAGCCGGGCTGTCCCGCAGCGTCCCTATGCAACGGCTGTCGATCCGCACTGCGATTCCTCGCATCCGGCCAATCCGCGCGGCGCGGGGCTCCGAACCCTGATCGACATCCCGCGCCGACCCGGCGCAGGCCGGCAACGGCCCAGACACAAGGAGAAGTCATGTCCCAGTCCCCGAACCGCCTCGTCGCCACCGTCTTCGGCGCCGTCTACCTGCTCGTCGGCGTCCTCGGCCTCTTCGTGGCCGGCTCGAACTTCGCCGGTGAGGAGGGCGGGCTGCTGCTCGGCATCTTCCAGGTGAACCACCTGCACAACATCGCCCACCTGCTGATCGGCGCCGCACTGCTGGCCGCCGGCCTGCGCAGCACCGCCGCAGCGAAGCGCGTCAACGTCACCGTCGGCGCCGTCTACCTGCTGCTCGGCATCGTCGGCTTCTTCCTGGTCGGCACGGCGCTCAACATCCTGGCGCTCAACACGGCCGACCACATCCTGCACCTCGCCTCGGCGATCGTGCTGCTCGGCACGGGCCTCGCCCTCGACCGCAGCACCGCGACCCGCCACGCGGCGGCGTAGGACCGACCATGGATGCGCTGATGCGGATCTGCGGAGCCGTGGCAGCGCTCGGCGCGGCGCTCATCGCACTCGCGGTGGGCGCCGCGGCACCCGTCTGGATCGCGGTGCTCGTGCTCGCCGCCGGCGCCGCGCAGCTCGCGGTCGCGGTGCTCGCCCTGCGGGGCGGCCCGTTGCCGGGGCCGGCGATCCTCGCCCCCTTCGCGGCACCGACCGCGGTCTGGCTCGCGGCGCTCGTCGCCGCCCCTGCCGCGGCGTCGTCCCTCCCCCTCGGACCGATGCTCGCCGAGACGGGGCTCGCGCTCGGCGCCGCCGCGCTGCTCGCCCTCGGCCGCCGCACGAGCGCCGAGCCGCGGGCGCTGCCGGCGCTGCTGGCCGTCGCGGCCTCGGCGGCCGTCGTCGCCACCGTCGCCACTGCGGCCCTCGCGGGCACGAACGCGGGCGCCTTCGCGCAGCCCCACGGCGAGCACGGCGCGGCCGTCGACGCCCCCGCCGACGAGCCGGCGCTCGAGGGCCCCGTGCTCGTGGAGCACAGCGGCCACTGAGGCCTCCCTGCCGCTGCCGGGCCGACCTGACGCGTCAGGCGGGCACGGCGTCGGCCGCGACCGTGCGGTCGATCGTGCACTGCCCGAGCACCCGCGTGCCGAGGTAGAGCACCGCCGACTGCCCCGTCGCCACGCCGCGCAGCGGCGCGGCCGGATCGATCACGAGCTCGTCGCCCACCATCCGCGCCCGCGCGGGCACGGGGTCGGCGTGCGCGCGGATCTGCACTTCGACGTCGAGGCCCTCGGCGAGGCCCGGATGCGCCGGCCCGGCGTGGGAGACGCGGGTGCCGGCCAGCCGCGACACGGCCAGGGCCTCCTCGGGCCCGACGACGAGCTGCCGCGTCGAGGGCTTGACCTCGAGCACGAAGCGCGGCCGGCCGTCGGGCGAGGGCACGCCGAGCGACAGCCCGCGGCGCTGGCCGACGGTGTAGCCGTGCACGCCGGCGTGCTGGCCCACCACGGCGCCGTCGCGGTCGACGATCTCGCCGGGCTCGGCGCCGAGCCGCTCGGCGAGGAAGCCGCGCGTGTCGCCATCGGGGATGAAGCAGATGTCGTGGCTGTCGGGCTTCTGCGCGAGCAGGAAGCCTCGCTCGGCCGCCTCCGCGCGCACCGCCCCCTTGGTCGGCGTGTCGGCGAGCGGGAACCAGCAGTGCCGCAGCTGCTCCTCCGTGAGCACCCCGAGCACGTACGACTGGTCCTTCGCCCAGTCGGCGGCGCGGTGCAGCTGCGGCCCGTCGTCGCCGTGCTCGACGCGCGCGTAGTGGCCCGTGACGACGCGGTCGAAGCCGAGGCCGATCGCGCGGTCGAGCAGCGCCTCGAACTTGATGCGCTCGTTGCAGCGCAGGCACGGGTTCGGCGTGCGGCCGGCCGCGTACTCGTCGACGAAGTCCTGCACGACGTCGGCGTGGAAGCGCTCCGAGAAGTCCCACACGTAGAACGGGATGCCGAGCCGGTCGGCGACCCGGCGCGCATCCATCGCGTCCTCGACGGTGCAGCAGCCGCGGCTGCCGGTGCGGAGGGTGCCCGGCATGCGGCTGAGCGCGAGGTGCACGCCGACGACCTCGTGGCCGGCGTCGACGGCGCGCGCGGCGGCGACGGCCGAGTCGACCCCGCCCGACATGGCTGCCAGCACCTTCATGCGCTCCCCCTCGCATCCAGGCTACCGATCGGCGGGCGCGGCCCGGCGGCTCGTGGCACTCTGGTGACGTGACGGATGCGCCCAGCTCGAGCCCCCTGCGCGTCTCCGTCGTGATCCCGGTGCTCGACGACGCCCCCGCGCTCGCCCGCTGCCTTGAGCGGCTGCGCGCGCAGACGGTCGCGCCGCTCGAGGTGATCGTCGTCGACAACGGCTGCCTCGACGACTCGGCCGCGGTCGCGCTCGCGGCCGGCGCGCGCGTCGTGCAGGAGCCGCGGCCCGGCATCCCCGCGGCCGCCGCGGCCGGCTACGACGCCGCCGCGGGCGACGTCATCGCGCGCTGCGACGCCGACTCGGTCGTGCCCGCCGACTGGATCGAGCGCATCCGCGCCGCCTTCGCCGCCGACCCGGCGCTCCAGGGGCTCACCGGGCCCGGCCGGTTCCACGACCTGCCGCCGCGCTGGACGGCCATCGCGAGCACCGCCTACGCGCTCGGCACCTTCGTCGCGGGCGGCGCCGCGATCGCGAACGTGCCGCTGTGGGGCTCGAACATGGCGCTGCGCCGCTCGACGTGGACGGCCGTCTCGCCGCTCGTCGAGCGCGACGACCCGGCCCTGCACGACGACCTCGACCTCACGATGCGGCTCGGCCCGTGCGCGCGGCTGCGGTTCGACCGCGACCTGCGCGTCGAGGTGGAGGGCCGCATCTTCCGCAGCCGCGACGACGCTCGTGACCGCGTCGCCGTCGCGATGCGCACGTTCCGCCGCAACTGGGAGACGGAGGGGTCTCCCGGCCGCCGCTGGGTGCTGCGCGCGGGCGGCCCCGACCTGCGCGCCCGCGCGTGACCTGGCTCGCCTCGCAGGGTCGCTGGCTGCCGGGCGACGCGCTGCGGCTCGTGGTCGCGGCCTCGGTGCCGCTCGCCGGCGCCGTCGCGGGCGGTCCATCGGCCGCCGCGATGCTCCTCACGCTCGGCGGCGCGATGGCGCTGCGCTTCGCCCGGGTGCCGACCGTCACCGACCTCGTCGGCCAGGCGATGCTGCTCGCCTCGGCGTGGTTCGCGGTCACCGGCGCCTACGAGGTCGTGCCCTGGCTCGACGTCGCCGCGCACGTCGGCAGCGGCGCGGTTCTCGCGCTGCTGATGCGCGACGTGCTGCTGCAGCTGCGACTGGTGCCGTCGGAGCCGGGGCGGCGGGATGCGGTGGCGCGGGTGCTGCACGTCACGAGCGCGGTCGTCGTGCTGGGGCTGCTGTGGGAGCTCGGCGAGTGGGCGGGGCACGCGCTCCTGACGGAGACGATCCGCGTCGGCTACGAGGACACCCTCACCGACCTGCTCGCCGACGGCGCGGGCGCGCTGGCCGCGGCCGTCGTCGCCGAGCGCGTCGCGGCCCCGCGCCGTGCGGTGCGCTGAGGCGCGACGAAGCGAGCGTCAGCGCAGCGCGCGCGCCCGCGCCACCGCGGCCGGCAGTGCCCCGAGCAGCGCCTCGACGTCCTCCTCGGTCGTCGTGCGCCCGAGCGAGAGCCGCAGCGGCGCGACGCCGGTGAGCCCGCACGCGCGCACCACGTGCGACTCGCGGGCGACGCCCGCCGAGCACGCCGAGCCGTTGGAGACCGCGAAGCCCGCCTCGTCGAGCAGGAACTGCAGCGCCTCACCCTCCGCGCCCTCGACCACGAGGTGCGCGATGTGCGGCAGGCGCGGCTCGGCGACCAGCAGTCGCACGCCCTCGATCGCCGCGGCGGCCGTCAGCATGCGCTCCGTGAGCGCCCGCAGCCGCGCCGCCTCGGCGTCGAGCTCGGCGAGCGCCTCCTCCGCGGCGAGCGCGAAGAGCGACGCGCCGAGCGCATCCTGCGTGCCCGACCGCAGCCCGCGCTGCTGGCCGCCGCCGTGGTGCAGCGCCTCGAGGCGCGCGTCGCGCCGCACGACGAGCGCGCCGACGCCGTGCGGTCCGCCGATCTTGTGGCTCGCGACGCTCATGAGCGCCGCGCCCGTCTCGGCGAACCGCAGCGGCACGTGGCCCATCGCGCCCACGGCGTCGAGGTGCAGCGGCACGCCTGCGCGCGCCGACGCATCCGCGACCGCCTCGACCGGCTGCAGCGAGCCCACCTCGTTGCTCGCGACGAGCATGGTCGCGACCGACGCGCGGCCGCCGTCGACGAGCGCCGCCGCGAGCGCCTCGGCATCGGTGACCGCGTGCGCGTCGACGCCCACCCAGCGCACCGGCGCGCCCTGCCGCTCGAGCCAGGCGACGGCGTCGAGCGTCGCGTGGTGCTCGGCGACCGGCACCACGAGCGCTCCGGGCTCGCCCGCGTCGCGCGCCGCCCACCAGGCGCCCTTGAGGGCGAGGTTGATGGATTCGGTGCCGCCCGAGGTGAGGACGACCTCGGTCGGGTGCGCCCCGAGCACCGCCGCGAGCCGCTCCCGCGCATCCTCGAGCACCGCCCGCGCGCGCTGCCCCTCGCGATGGGTCGAGGCCGGGTTGGCCAGGGGCGCAGCCTCTGCGAGCGCCCGCCGCACTGACGGCCGCATGCTGGTCGCCGCGGCGTGATCGAACAGGCGCATGCTCCCCTACCCTAGAGCGCGTGGATCAGCCAGTCCGAGCGCGGGGCATCGAGCGCACCGCAGCCGGGCACCGGCTCACCGTGTGGTCGCGCCACGCGACCGCGATGGAGCTGCGCGTCTTCGACCGCGACGACCCCGACTGGCTGCTGCACTCGGTGCCGATGGAGCGGGTCGGCGACGACTTCACGATCGACTCCGAGCTGCTGCAGCTCGGCACCCCGTACGCCGTCGGCGTGCACGGGCCGAGCGGGCCGGGCCACGCGTTCGACCCCGAGCGCCACGCCGTGCCGCCGCACGCGCGCGGCATCGTGCGCACCCCGCACGGCCAGCACCGCGCGACCGTCATCGACCCCGCCTTCGACTGGGGCGGCGTCGCGCGGCCGACGGTGCCGCTGTCGCAGCAGGTGATCTACGAGGCGCACGTGAAGGGGCTCACGAAGCTCAGCCCCCACCTGCCCGCCGAGCTGCGCGGCACGTACGCCGGCCTCGCGCATCCGTCGACGATCGCCTACCTGCAGGACCTCGGCGTGACGACGGTGCAGCTGCTGCCGATCCACCTGTTCGTCTCCGAGCAGAGGCTCCTGCAGCAGGGCCGCGTCAACTACTGGGGCTACAACACGCTCAGCTTCTTCGCGCCCCACGGCGCCTACGCGTCGCGGCGCGCGCAGTTCGACGGCACCGGCGGCGTGCTGCGCGAGTTCAAGGGCATGGTGCGGCTGCTGCACGAGGCGGGGCTGCAGGTGTTCCTCGACGTGGTCTACAACCACACCTCCGAGGAGGGCATGGGCGGTCCGCCCTCGAGCCTGCGGCTCATCGACAACGCCTCCTACTACCGCGTCGCCGACGACGGCGGGCTCGTCGACTGGACCGGCTGCGGGAACACCGTCGACTTCTCGGTGCCGGCCGCGCAGCAGCTCGTCATCGACTCGCTGCGCTACTGGCACCAGGACCTGCAGATCGACGGCTTCCGCTTCGACCTCGCCCCGGTGCTCGGCCGCGGCGCCGACGGCGCCTTCGACCCGCAGCACCCGCTGCTGCGGCGCATCCTCACCGACCCCGCGCTCACCGACGCGACGATGATCGCCGAGCCGTGGGACGTGGGCCCCGACGGCTGGCAGACCGGCCGCTTCCCCGACGGCTTCAGCGAGTGGAACGACCGCTACCGCGACACGGTGCGGCAGTTCTGGCTCAGCGACTACCGCTCGTTCCGCCACGGCGGGCAGGGCGCGACCGGGGTCGGCCCGCTCGCGCACGCCGTCTCGGGCTCGGAGGGGCTCTTCGCGAGCGGGCGCGGGCCGCTCGAGAGCGTCAACCTCATCACCGCCCACGACGGCTTCACGCTCACCGACCTCACCCGCTACGACCAGAAGCACAACGAGGGCAACGGCGAGGAGAACCGCGACGGCGCCGACGAGAACCGCTCGTACAACCACGGCGTCGAGGGCCGCACCGAGGACGTCGCGATCCAGCTCGACCGCCGCCGGTCGATGCGCAACCTGCTCGGCACCCTGCTCGTCTCGGCCGGCGTGCCGATGCTCACGATGGGCGACGAGTTCGGCCGCACGCAACGGGGCAACAACAACGCCTACTGCCAGGACTCGGCGCTGACATGGATGCGGTGGGACCGGAAGGACTGGCAGGACGCGTTCCACGCGCAGACGCGGCGGCTCCTGCAGCTTCGGCGCGAGCACCCGGCGCTCCGCCCGCTCGAGTACGGCCAGACCGGGCAGCGCGTGGCCGGCTCGTCGCGGCTCGACTGGTACAACGCCGCGGGGCTGCGCATGACGATCGACGACTGGGACCACTCCCACGACCGCACGATGCAGATGCTCGCCGAGTCGACGCCGATCGAGGAGCCCTACTCGCGCGTGCTCGTGGTCTTCCACGGCTCGCCGCGCGAGGCGGTCGTCACGCTGCCCGAGGCCGACGGCGCCACCGGCTACGCCCTGCTGTGGGACTCGGCCTCCGACCGCATCGACGACGCGCTCGCGGTCCCCGCCGAGCGGGTGCCGATGCCGGCGATGAGCATGCGCGTGTACGCCGTGCACGGGATGCCCGCGGCCGGCGCGCCGGAGGCGACGGTGGTGCGCCTGCGCACCCCTGCCTCGCCGCCGGCGGCCGATCCGGCCTAGTCTGCGTCAAGCCGAGGCGCGGCGCCAACCTGACCGTAGACGAGCTGCGCGCCGAGCAGCACTCCGCATCGAACCACGGTCAGCGCGAACGCCTGCGGTGTCGGTGGTCGGTAGCCGCTCTGGGCGCTACGGCCCAGCGACCAGGAACTCACCGATCACCGTGAAGCCGTCCTGGGCGTACACGGGGATCGTAGGGTCGGCCACACCTCGTGCAACCTCTGCCGCTCGCTCGGCCTGCCAGGCGAGCGCCTCCTCCGGCGACCTGAAGCCGGCAGCTGCCGCAGAGCCATTCGCGCCGTCGAGGTCGGTCTTCCTCACGTAGCCTTGGCGTCCGTTCGTCGCCATGGCAGCGATGAGATCAGGCTCCTGATCCGGTGACGCGGCTTCGGCGGCTGACCCGTAGGTGAGGCCGGAGTCGTTCTCCGCGTAGTCAGGAGCCGGCATCGGCTGCGTTCTGGTATCCGTCGACACGCCGAGCGGAGCGAAGAGCACGGGCGCTACTCCGGCCGCTGCTCCGGCGCCGAATCCAAGGCCTGCGACCACGAGCACAGCTCCGCTGAGAGCGGCGAACTTCATCTTGCGCTGCATCGCATCCCTGCCCTAGCTGTACTGGATTCCCGACTTGAAGGCCATCCTCGGAACCCTTGCTGACGGTCGACCGAACTCCTCTGAATCCCTCTCGATCGCCAGGGATTCCCGCTGTTGATCGGAGGCTACCCCGCCGACCCGATCCTGACACCCCTCAATATGAGTGCCCTCTCGGGACACGTCCGCAGGGTCTGATCGGGTTCAAGCTCGACCGTGCTGCGGTCCACCGTCGCCATGAGCACGGAGTCCTCGTCAGGTCCGAGGCTGCGTCGAGCCGCCCGTCAGCCCCGGGCGTAGGCGACGAGCCCCAGCTCGGCGACGGACGCGAGCATCGGGTGGCGCGGCACGACGCGCACGGTGTAGCCGAACGTGCCGGCGAGCGCGAGCGGGATCGCCGACTCGAAGCGGTGCACGCCGCCCTCGACCTCGGCGGGCTCGAGCGCGAAGCGACGGGTGCGGCGCAGGTCGCCCTCCTCCGTGATCGAGCCCGCGATCACCTCGACCGTGACGTCCTCGGGCGTCAGCGAGCCGAGGTGCACGAAGGCGCGCACGCGCACCTCGTCGCCCACGATCGGCGGCGTGTCGACGCCGTCGACCTCCACGTGCCGCACCTCGATCGCACCGAACGCGTCGCGCATCCGCCGCGTCCACGCCGCGAAGGCGCGGGCGGGCGCCGCGTCGTCCGCGAGCGCCGCGGCCGATGCGGCGGCGGCGGGCGCGTAGAGCCGCGTCACGTACTCGCCGAGCATGCGCTCGGCCGAGAGGCCGGGGCTCAGCGTCGCGAGCGTGTGGCGGATCGACGCGATCCACGCGGTCGGGAGGCCCCGCTCGTCGCGGTCGTAGAAGCGCGGCGCCACCTGGTGCTCGATGAGCTCGTAGAGCGCGTTCGCCTCGAACGCGTCGCGCGCCGCGGCATCCATCTGCTCGTGGGCCGAGGGGATCGCCCAGCCGTTGTGGCCGTCGAAGTACTCCTCCCACCAGCCGTCGAGGATCGACAGGTTGAGCGAGCCGTTGAGCGCCGCCTTCATGCCGCTCGTGCCGCACGCCTCGAGCGGGCGCAGCGGGTTGTTGAGCCACACGTCGCAGCCCGGGTAGAGCGACTTCGCCATCGAGATGTCGTAGTTCTCGAGGAACACGATGCGGCCGCGCACGTCGGGCTCCTGCGAGAAGCGCACGAGCTCCTGGATGAGCGCCTTGCCGGCCTCGTCAGCCGGGTGCGACTTGCCGGCGATCACGAGCTGCACGGGACGCTCGGCGTTCGTGAGGATCGCGCGCAGGCGGTCGCGGTCGTGGAGCATGAGCGTGAGCCGCTTGTAGGTCGGCACGCGGCGGGCGAAGCCGATCGTGAGGGCCTCGGGGTCGAGCATGTCGTCGATCCAGGCCGGCGCCACGCCCTCGTTGCGCTCGTGCTTGCGGCGCGTGCGCATGCGCGCGTCCTCGATGAGGTGCGCGCGCATCTCGGTGCGGGCGCGCCAGATCGTCTCGTCCGAGACCGCGTCCGAGGCCCAGTCGCAGCGCGTCGTGTCGAGCGTGCCGAGCTCGCGCTCGGCGAGGTGCTTGAGCACGGGCGACGTCCAGGTCGGCGCGTGGACGCCGTTGGTGACCGACGTGATCGGCACCTCGACGGTGTCGAAGCCGGGCCATCGCGACTGGAACATGCTGCGCGAGACCGCGCCGTGCAGCTTCGAGACGCCGTTCGCGCGCTGCGCGATCGAGAAGCCGAGCTGCGCCATGTTGAAGATGCCCGGATCCTCCTCGCGGCCGAGCTGCAGCACCCGCTCGACGTCGACGCCGGGCACGAGCTCGCCGGTGAGGTGGCGGCGCACGAGCTCGATGTCGAAGCGGTCGATGCCGGCCGGCACGGGCGTGTGCGTCGTGAAGACGGTGCCGGCGCGCACCACCTGCAGCGCCTCGTCGAACGACAGGCCGCGGCCGATCAGCTGCGACATCCGCTCGATGCCGAGGAAGCCGGCGTGGCCCTCGTTGGAGTGGAACACCGCGGGCGCTGGCGCCCCGGTGAGCTCGGAGAAGACGCCGAGCGCGCGCACGCCGCCGATGCCGAGCAGCAGCTCCTGGCGCAGGCGGTGCTCGCCGCCGCCGCCGTAGAGGCGAGCGGCGACGCCGCGCAGCTCGTCGTCGTTCTCGTGGATGTTCGTGTCGAGCAGCAGCAGCGGCACGCGGCCGATCGTGGCCTGCCAGATGCGCGCGTGGAGCGTGCGGCCGCCGGGCAGCGCGAGCGACACGGTCGCGTGCGTGCCGTCGGCGCGGCGGAGGATCGTGAGCGGCAGCCCGTCGGGGTCGAGCACCGGGTAGGACTCCTCCTGCCAGCCCTCGCGCGAGATCGCCTGCTTGAAGTAGCCCGCCTGGTAGAAGAGGCCGACGCCGACGATGGGCACGCCCAGGTCGCTCGCCGCCTTCAGGTGGTCGCCCGCGAGGATGCCGAGGCCGCCGGAGTACTGCGGCAGCGCGCTCGTGATGCCGAACTCGGGCGAGAAGTACGCGATCGACTCCGGCGCGTCCTCGAGCGACTGGTACCACCGCGCCTGCGACAGGTAGTCGTCGAGGTCGTCGGCGAGCGCGTCGACGCGCGCGACGAAGTCGTCGTCGGCGGCGAGCTGCGCGAGGCGCTCGGTGCCCACCCAGCCCAGCAGCTGCACGGGGTCGTGGCCGGTCTCGCGCCAGCCGTCGAGCGAGATCTCGCGGAACAGCTCGCGCGTCGGCTCGTGCCACGACCAGCGCAGGTTGGAGGCGAGCGTCTCGAGCCGGCGCAGGCGCTCGGGCAGGGACGTGCGGACGGTGAACTTGCGGATCGCTCTCACGAGCACAGAGCCTAGTGCCGCGTCCCTCCCTCCTCGCAGGCGCGCCTGGGTAGGTTGGTCGCGTGGTGAAGCAGATGGATGTCCTGTCCGGCCGGATCCCGGTGCTCGACCTTGCCCCGCAGCAGCCCGGCAACCGATTCCCCGCGAAGGCGGTGGTCGGCGACGTCGTGCCGTTCGAGGCGGTGGCGTTCCGCGAGGGCCACGACCGCATCGGCGTGACGCTCGTGCTCCGCGCCCCCTCGGGCGCGCGCCGCCGCGTGCCGATGGAGCCGCTGCACGACGGCCTCGACCGGCACCGCGCGCTCGCGCAGGTCGACGAGCAGGGCCTGTGGCGCTGGCACGTCGAGGCGTGGGCCGACGAGTGGGCCACGTGGCACCACAACGCCGAGATCAAGATCGCCGCCGGCATCGACGTCGAGCTCATGGCGACCATGGGCTCGCAGCTGCTCGCGCGCGCCGCGGGCGCCGCGAAGGGGCCTGACGCGCTGCTGCTCAGCCGCGCAGCCGCCGCGATGGCCGACACCGCGGTGCCGCCGCTCGCCCGCTGGGCGGCGGTCAACGACCCCGACGTGCTCGCCGCGGTCGACCGGCACCGTCCCCGCTCGCTCGTCACCGCATCCGAGACCCTCAAGCTCCGCGTCGAGCGCACCCGCGCCGCCGTCGGCGCCTGGTACGAGTTCTTCCCGCGCTCCGAGGGCGCCGTGCGGCTCGAGGACGGCAGCTGGCGCTCCGGCACGTTCGCGACCGCCGCCGAGCGGCTGCCGGGCGTCGCCGAGATGGGCTTCGACGTGCTCTACCTGCCGCCGGTGCACCCCATCGGCGAGGTCAACCGCAAGGGCCCCAACAACACCCTCACGCCGCAGCCGGGCGACCCCGGCAGCCCGTGGGCGATCGGCTCGAAGGCGGGCGGCCACGACACCATCCACCCCGACCTCGGCACGATCGACGACTTCCGCGAGTTCGTGCGCCGGGCGGCGGATGCGGGGCTCGAGGTCGCGATGGACCTCGCCCTCCAGGCGGCCCCCGACCACCCGTGGGTCACCGAGCACCCCGAGTGGTTCACGACCCTCCCCGACGGCACGATCGCCTTCGCCGAGAACCCGCCGAAGAAGTACCAGGACATCTACCCGGTCAACTTCGACAACGACCCCCAGGGCATCCTCGACGAGGTGCTGCGCATCATCGACCTGTGGGTCGGCTGCGGCGTGCAGATCTTCCGCGTCGACAACCCGCACACGAAGCCGCTGTGGTTCTGGGAGCGGCTCATCCGCGACGTGAACGCCAAGCACCCCGACGTCGTCTTCCTCGCCGAGGCCTTCACGCGCCCGGCGATGATGCAGGCGCTCGGCAAGGTCGGCTTCCAGCAGTCGTACACGTACTTCGCGTGGCGCAACACGAAGGCCGAGCTCGAGGAGTACCTGCGCGAGGTCACCGGCCCGCAGGCCGCGTGGTTCAAGCCCGCGTTCTGGGTGAACACGCCCGACATCCTCACCGAGTTCCTGCAGTTCGGCGGCGTGCCCGCCTTCAAGCTGCGCGCGGCGATCGCCGCGACCGCGGTGCCCACGTGGGGCATGTACGCCGGCTACGAGCTCATCGAGGACGTCGCGCGCCCCGGCGCCGAGGAGGCGATCGACAACGAGAAGTACGAGTACCGGCCGCGCGACTGGGAGCAGGCGGCGCGCAACGGCACGACCATCGCGCCGTACATCGCCCGCCTCAACGAGATCCGCCGCGAGCATCCCGCCATCCGGCAGCTGTGGGCGCTCGACGTGCACTGGTCCGACGACGACGCGATCCTCGTCTACTCGAAGCACGTCGAGGGCCGCTTCACCGAGTCGGGCGAGGACGACACGATCATCGTCGTCGCGAACGTCGACCCGCACTCGGCGCGCGAGACGACCGTGCACCTCGACCTGACGAAGCTGGGCCTGCGGCACGGCGAGTCGTTCGAGGCGCACGACCTCATCACCGGCCAGACGTGGACCTGGAGCGACCACAGCTTCGTGCGGCTCGACGCGTTCGTCGAGCCGGTGCACGTGATCCACGTGCGACGATCGGGGGCATGATGCTCGACGACGCCACCCTCCACCGCCTCGCCGCGGGCGAGCACCCCGCGCCGCACGACCTGCTCGGCGCGCATCCGGCGGACGGCGCGGATGCGTCGCACGTCGTGCGCGCCGTGCGGCACCTGGCCGACGCGGTCGCGGTCGTCGGCGAGGCGACGACGCCCATGGAGCACCTCGGCGCCGGCGTGTGGGAGGCCGTCGTGCCCGGGCCCATCCGCCCCTACCGCCTGCGCACGACCTACGGCGACGGCGGCAGCTGGGAGGACGAGGACCCGTACCGCTTCACGCCCACGCTCGGCGAGCTCGACCTGCACCTGTGGCGCGAGGGCCGGCACGAGCAGGCCTGGCAGGTGCTCGGCTCCCGGCTGCGCGAGCATGAGGGGGTCGCGGGCGCCTCGTTCGCGGTCTGGGCGCCCAATGCCCGCGCGGTGCGCGTCATCGGCGACTTCAACGACTGGTCGGGCCGCGCGCACGCGATGCGCACCATGGGCGCGAGCGGCGTCTGGGAGCTCTTCGTGCCCGGCGACCTCGAGCACAGCGCCTACAAGTACGAGATCCTCACCGACCACGGCTGGGTGACGCGCGCCGACCCGATGGCGCGCTACACCGAGGTGCCGCCCGCCACGGCCTCGAAGGTCGGCCGCAGCCGCTTCGCGTGGAGCGACGACGAGTGGATGCGCTCCCGTGCCGCGCGCGACGTGCACAACTCCCCCATGTCGATCTACGAGCTGCACTTCGGCTCGTGGCGGCCGGGCCTCGGCTACCGCGAGATGGCGGATGCGCTCATCGAGCACCTGGAGGAGACGGGCTTCACGCACGTCGAGTTCATGCCGCTCGCCGAGCACCCGTTCGGCGGCTCCTGGGGCTACCAGGTGACCGGCTACTTCGCGCCGACGAGCCGCTTCGGCCACCCCGACGACCTGCGCTACCTCATCGACCGGCTGCACCGCGCCGGCTACGGCGTGCTCGTCGACTGGGTGCCCGGGCACTTCCCGAAGGACGAGTGGGCGCTCGCCCGCTTCGACGGCCGCGCGCTCTACGAGCACCCCGACCCGCGGCGCGGCGACCAGCCCGACTGGGGCACGCACGTGTTCGACTTCGGCCGCCCGGAGGTGAAGAACTTCCTGGTCGCGAACGCCGTGTACTGGATGGAGGAGTTCCACATCGACGGCCTGCGCGTCGACGCGGTCGCCTCGATGCTCTACCTCGACTACTCCCGCAAGGACGGCGAGTGGCTGCCGAACGTGCACGGCGGACGCGAGCACCTCGAGGCCATCGCGCTGCTGCAGGAGGTCAACGCGACCGTCTACCGCCGCTGCCCCGGCATCGTCATGATCGCCGAGGAGTCGACCTCGTGGCCCGGCGTCACGAAGCCCACGAGCGCCGACGGGCTCGGCTTCGGCATGAAGTGGAACATGGGCTGGATGCACGACACGCTCCAGTACATGGCGGTCGACCCGATGTACCGCTCGCACCACCACGGCGAGATCACGTTCTCGTTCCTCTACGCGTTCAGCGAGCAGTTCGTGCTGCCGATCAGCCACGACGAGGTCGTGCACGGCAAGGGCTCGCTGCTCGGCAAGATGCCGGGCGACCAGTGGCAGAAGCTCGCCTCGGTGCGCGCGTACCTGACCTTCATGTGGGCGCACCCGGGCAAGCAGCTGCTGTTCATGGGCCAGGAGTTCGGGCAGCCGAGCGAGTGGAGCGAGGCGCGCGGGCTCGACTGGTGGATCCTCGACCAGCCCGTGCACCGCGGGCTCATGGCGCTCGTGTCGCAGCTGAACCGGGTGTACCGCGAGACCGAGGCGCTGTGGCTGCGCGACAACGAGCCCGGCGGCTTCGAGTGGATCGACGGCGGCAACTCCTCCGACAACGTCATCGCGTTCCTCCGCTGGGGCGCGAACGGCGACCCGCTCGCGGCGATCGTCAACTTCTCCGGCCGTCCCATCGAGGGCTACCGGATGGGGCTGCCGTTCGCGGGCGAGTGGGAGGAGGTGGTGAACTCCGACGCGGTCGAGTTCGGCGGCTCCGGCGTCGGCAACCTCGGCGCCGTCCGCGCGCTCGAGGAGCCGTGGGGCGGCCGCCCCGCGTCCGCGACGGTCACGATCCCGCCGCTCGCCGGCCTGCTGCTGCGCCCGAAGGCGACGCCGGCCGCCTGAGGCGCGGAGGCGCTGAGGCCTGACGCGCGAAGGGCGCCTCCCAGGGGAGGCGCCCTTCGGCGTCAGGTGCTGCGGGTCAGTACAGGAGCGTCGTGAGGCGACGGCGCGCCGCGTGCACGCGCGGGTCGTCGAGGCCGACGATCTCGAAGTGGTCGAGCAGGCGCAGCCGCACGTCCTGCTTCGCGTCGCCGGTCAGGCTGCCGATGAGGTCGAGCAGGCGCAGGAAGGCGTCCTCGACGTGCCCGCCCGAGAGGTCGAGGTCGGCGGCGAGCATCTGCGCCTCCGGGTCGCCCGGCCGCTCGGCCGCGGCCGCGCGGATCTCGTCCGCCGTGCGGCCCTGCAGGCGCGCCAGCAGCCGCACCTGCGCGAGCCCGGCGATCGCCTCCGCGTCGCGGGGGCTCTGCGCGATCGCCTTCTCGAACGCGGCGATCGCGGTCTCGTAGTCGCCCCGCTCGATGGCGTCGAACGCCTCCTGGTGCAGCGGCGGCACGGGCTCGGGCTGCGGCTCCGTCGCGGGCTCGCCGTCGCCGACGGGCACGCTGCCGGTGATGCCCTGCTGCTCGGCGAACGCGAGCACCTGCTCGAGCACGTCGCGCACCTGCTCCTCGGGCAGCGCGCCGGTGAACAGCGGCGCGGGGCGCCCGCCGATCACCGCGGCGACCGTCGGGATGGACTGCGCGTTGAACGCCTGCACGAGCTGCGGGTTGCGGTCGGCGTCCACCTTCGCGAGCACGAGCCGGCCGCGCTGCGCCTCGACGAGGCGCTCGAGCACGGGCGAGAGCTGCTTGCACGGCCCGCACCACTCCGCCCAGATGTCGATGATGACCGGCACTCGCTCGGAGAGCTCGACGACGGCGCCGAAGTCGGCGTCGGTGATGTCGATGACGACGCCGGTCGCGGCGCCCTGCGCGGCGGGCGCGGCCTCGGGCTGCGGCGATGCCGCCTGCTGGTGCCGGGCGGCGAGCGCCGACAGGTCGACGGCTCCCCCGAGCGATGCTGGCACGTGCTCCTGGCTCATCAGCCGACCTCCCTCGCGTCCAGGAGCGACTGGCTGTAGCCCACCACCTGGATCTGCGTGCCCTCCGGAGCGCCGGCCGGCGGCACGGCGAAGAGCACCTGGATCTGATACGTCGTCTCGATGCCGGTGTCCGACTGCTCGACCCCGGCGAGGATGCCCGCGCCGTCACGGGCCTCGATCTCGACGCCCTCCTCGCGCGGCGTCGCGCGCTGCGTCTCGGTGAAGGAGGTCGCGAGCAGCGCACCGCCCTCGTTCGTGACGAGCATGAGCGGCGCCTGCTCGTCGTCGGAGGCGCCCCACTCGAGCAGCGACAGCTCGAACTCCGGGCGCTGCACGAGCTCGTCCTTCGCGGCGCGGCCGACGGCCTCGCGCAGCGCGTCGCCCTCCTCCTGGAACCAGGAGGCGTACTCCGACTCGTCGCCGCGCAGCAGCACGCTCGCGTAGCCCGAGGTGATCTCGTCGGGACGGTGCAGCAGCAGCGGGGTGTCGCCCGGCAGGCTCGCGGCGCCGATCGTCGGGCTCGCCACCGCCGGCAGCTGCACGCCCGAGGCGAGCGTCATCTGGTAGACGAGGCGGTAGTCGGCGCGCGCGTCGGTCTGCTGGAAGACGAGGGTCGACTGCGCCTGCGCGCCGTCCTCCCAGCCCACGACGGCCATCACCGTGCGCGGCCAGACCTCGGTCTGCTGCGGCAGCAGCAGCTCGACGTCGCCGTCGGGGATGCCCTGGAGCGCCGGGAGCTCGCCGTTCTGCGAGCGCACCTCGTAGTTCGTGCGGCGCGCGTCGAGCGCAGGGCCCGCCAGGCGATCGGCGGCTCGCTCGATGTCGAGCGCCTCGTCGGCCTCGGCCACCGCCTCGCGGGTCGACTCGAGCACGCGCGTGAACTGCGACTCGGTGAGCGCGACCGGGGGCAGCGTCTCCTCGAGGCTCGTCGGCTGCGGCGCCGCGTCGCTCGTCGCCGCCGGCTCGGCGCTCGGCCAGTACTGCGGGCCGCAGCCCGTGAGCCCGACCACGGCGATCACGGGCAGGGCGACGAGGCCCAGGCGGCGACGGCGCGGCGCGGCGACGGTGCGCTCGGCACGGCCGCGGTCCTGCTCGGCGTCGTCGGGGGCGGATGCGGTGCCCTCGTCGGTCGAGGCGGGCGCGCTGCCGTCGGTGCCGTCGACGGGCGTGCCGTCCGAGGCGTCCGCCGCCGAGGCATCCGAGCCCTCGGCGTCAGCCGGCTCGAGCGCGGGGCGCGCGTCGCCCGCGGCGACGGCGCCCTGCGGACGCGGCAGCCCCTCGCGCGCCTCGCGGCGCAGCGCCCGGCGCTCGGCGCGCGAGAGCTCGCGGTGCGAGCGGCGCTGCGGCCCCCGGCTGCGGCGGTGGCGCCGGAGCGCCAGCAGGAACAGCAGCAGCGCGAGCGCGAGCAGCACGAGCCCCGCGGTGAGCAGCGGCCCGAACAGCGGCGTCTTGGCGTCGAACGGCCACTCCACCCGCACATCGGCGGGCGCGGCCTGGCCGGGCTCGCCGGCGACGAGCAGCGAGTAGCCGACCGGCAGGTCGATCGGGATCCGCACCTCGCCCTCGCCGAGGTGCTCCTCGATCCAGAGGTCGCCGCCCGCGAGCTCCGGCAGCGGCTCCTCGTTCCCGGCCTGCTCCTCGAGCGCCATCGTCTGCGTGTCGTCGATGCTCGCGACGGAGTGGGCCGCGTCGCCGACCCAGCCGAGCACGTCGTGATCGCGTCCGACCACGGCGTTGATCGGGCCATCCGCCGTGATGGTCACCGTCTGGCGGCCGTCGTGCGCGTTCATCGTCTCGCCCGAGATGAGCAGCAGCTGCGAGTCCGGGGACTCCTCGAGCTGGGAGACGATCGTGTCCGGCGGGGCCCAGACGGTGCGCTGGCCGATCGCGAGTCCGAGCAGCACGAGCGAGAGCACGAGGCTCACGGCCGCGAGGATGTATCGCACGGGTCAGAGGTCCTTTCACGCTCGCCGAGGGATCCGGCACGCCGCCCGGAGGGGACGACGATGAGCGGGCAAGCCTCCAGGGTACCGAGACAGGGGCCGCTGTGCCAAGCCCCCCGCGGCCGCGCGCCTGGCGGCCGCCTCCTCGACGCCGCCATAGGATCCGCAGTGTGAAGATTCGGAACGGCTTCCTGCTGGGACTCGTGGGCGGCCTCGGTGTGCTGCTCGCCATCGCCATCGGCGCCTCGGTGCAGCAGATCAGCACCGTGCTCGTCTGGGCGTTCGCGGGCATCTTCCTCGCGCTCGGCGTCGAGCCGGTCATCCAGTTCCTCATCCGCCGCAAGGTGCCGCGCTGGGCCGCGGTGCTGCTCATCTTCCTCGTCATCGTCGCGGGCCTCACCGGCGCCACGTGGCTGATCGTGCCGACGATCGTGGCGCAGTTCGCGGTGCTCGTGCAGTCGATCGTCGCCGAGATCGAGGGCGGCGCCTTCGAGAGCGTGCTCGACTGGGTGCGCGAGACCTTCCCGCAGTTCGACGTCGACGGCTCGCTCGAGCAGCTCGGCGGCGCGCTCAGCGACTTCGACACCTGGTCGAGCCTCCCGCCGTGGGTGGCCGACATCGCGGCCGGCATCGTCGGCGGCGCCGTGCAGGTGCTCTTCGCGCTCGGCGGGCTGCTGATCGTCGTCGTGCTGATGCTCTACTTCACCGGCTCGCTGCCGTCGCTCAAGTCGGGCATGTACCGGCTCGTGCCCGCCTCGTCGCGGCCGAAGTTCATCGAGATCGCCGAGCAGATCATGAAGTCGGTCGGGCGCTTCGTGCTCGGCCAGGGCGCGCTCGGCGTGCTGAACGGCATCCTCTCGTTCATCGTGCTGTCGATCGTGGGCTCCGAGCTCGCCGGCGTCTACGCGTTCCTCGCGCTCATCGCCTCGACGATCCCGCTCGTCGGCACCATCTCGGCGTCGGTCATCATCTCGCTGCTCGTGCTGCTGCTCGACGGCCCCGAGACGGCGCTGCCGGTGGCGATCTGGTACCTGATCTACATGCAGCTCGAGGCCTACGTGATCAGCCCGCAGATCATGAACCGCGCGGTCAAGGTGCCCGGCGTGGTCGTCGTGCTCTCGGCGCTCATCGGCGGCACGCTGCTCGGCATCCTGGGCGCGCTCGTCGCGATCCCGGTCGCCGCGGCGATCCAGCTGATCCTCAAGGAGGTCGTCATCCCGAGGCAGGACCTGCGCTGACGCGAGCCCCGGGCTGCTAGGCGGCTCGCCAGCAGCCGGTGTGCCAGTGGCGGCGATCCTCGATCGCGCGGTCGCCGAAGATCGAGTCGGCCCGCCACACGACCACGTGCGCCGTGCCCTGCACGACCGTGCCGCCGCATCCGGGGCACACGTAGTCCTTGACGGCGCTCCGCGGCGCCATCGGCTGCACGTGCCACTCGGCGCCCGCGCGTCGCTCGACGCGGGCGGCGCCCTGCATCAGGCGGTCGACGTCGAGCGGCACGTACGGCTGCGCGCGGCGACTCGGCCGCCGCGAGGGCATCAGTACCAGCCGACCTGCTCGGAATGGCCCCAGGCACCGCACGGGGTGCCGTAGCGGCCCGCGATGTAGTCGAGGCCCCAGCTGATCTGCGTCACCGGGTTGGTCTGCCAGTCGCCGCCGTGCGTCGCCATCTTCGAGCCCGGGAGCGCCTGCGGGATGCCGTAGGCGCCGCTCGAGCTGTTCTGCGCGTACACGTTCCAGTTGGACTCGCGCTGCCACAGGCTGTAGAGGCACGAGTACTGCCCCTCGCCCCAGCCGCGGCTGAGCACCATCTGCCGCGCGATCTCCTGCGCACTGCCCGGGTTGGGCGCGGCGACGGCGGGGATGCTGATGGATGCGGCCTGCTGGCCGGAGGAGGATGCCTCGGCAGCGGCCGCGGGCTCGGGCTCCGGTGTGGGGGTGGGCGTCGGCGTCGGCGTGTGCACGACGATCTCGTCGCGCACGAACGACGCCTGCTCGCCGGTGATCTCGCCCAGGTCCTGCCCGGGCCGGTTCTCGCTCGGCAGGGAGGCCGGCTCGGCCATCACCTGCTGCGTCGGGTCGGCGGCGACCGAGACGAGCACGAAGCCCGCGGCGGCCAGCAGCGACAGGCCCGACAGCACGCCGCGGGTGCGCGTCGAGCGCGCGCCGGCGGAGGAGGATCGGGTGAACACGAGGACCGACCGTATCACGGAACGGTAACGACGCCCAGGCTCGGGCGGTCAGCGCACCGCCAGCATCAGGCTCACGACGGTGTCGAGCAGGTGGTCGACCTCGTCCTCGTCGTAGCCGCCGAACTGGGCGTCGAACTGGGCCGTGCGCACCTCGCGCGCGGTCATCTCGGGGCCGTCCGAGAGGTACTCGGCGATGCGCTGCGCGAAGCGGTCGACGTCGGTGACGCGGTAGCCGCGCGAGATGCGGCTGACGCGGCGGAAGCGCTCCCCCTCAGGGCGGCGCAGCTGCTCGAGCGTCTCCTGCGCGCGCTCCCGTACCCGGGCGTACCAGGCCTCCTCGCCGTGCTCGAGCACGCCGCGTTCGTGCTCGCGGCGGGCGAACGCCTCCTCGAGGCGCTCGAGCGCTGCGTCGACGTGCGCGGGCGAGTAGCCGCCCTTCTGCATCGGGAAGCTCGTGCGGCGGATCGTGGCCGAGTCGATCGCGGTCGCGGCCCGGGCGTCGGTCGCGTACGCGCGCCGAGCATCCTCGAGGAAGTCCTCGACCTGCTCGATGTCGTAGCCGGGCTGGGACCGCCGGGCTCTCGGGAACGTGCTCATCGCATCCATGATGCCAGCGCGCGGCCGTGCGTCACGCGTGCACCACCTGGAACAGCGCCATCATCACGACGGCGCTCGGCAGGATGGAGTCGAGGCGATCGAGGAAGCCGCCGTGCCCGGGCAGGAACGAGCCGATGTCCTTGATGCCGAGGTCGCGCTTGATGATCGACTCCGCGAGGTCGCCGACCGTCGCGGTCGCGACGAGCAGCGCCGCGAGGATGAAGCCGAACCACCACTCCTGCTGCAGCATCCACACCGACAGCGCGATGCCCGCGGCGGTCGCGAGCAGCGCCCCGCCGAGCAGGCCCTCCCAGGTCTTGCCTGGGCTGATGCGCGGCGCGAGCTTGTGCTTGCCGAGCCAGACGCCGGCCGCGAGGGCCCCCGTGTCGATGACCGTCGTCATGATGATCATCGCGAGGGTCCACCACTGGCCGCCCTCCTGCGACGTCAGCAGCGCGGCGAAGGCGCCCAGCACCGCGACGTAGCCGATGCAGAGCGCCCCGCCGGTGATGTCGGCGAAGACCGCGCCGCGGCCCGTGCGCGTCGTCGGCGACGCGAGCTCCACCAGGCGCACGACGGCCACGATGCCGATCGCGCCGAGCGTCGACCACCACAGGCCCGCCGCGCCGAAGTACCAGGTGATCGGCACGATCGCGCTGCCGAGGAGCACGAGCGGGATGCGCGGCACGTCGCGCCCCGCGAAGCGGAGCGCGCTCGCGAGCTCGTACAGCGCGAACCCGACCATGACGGTCGCGAACAGCATGAAGAGCGTTTTCACCCACAGCAGGCTCGCGAGCAGCATGGCGCCCAGCACGACGCCGATGGCGACCGCTGCCGCGAGATCGCGACCGGTGCGCTTGTTCACCCGCGCGCGGGTCGCCTCGATCTGGTCCCTCGCCGCGTGGATCTGCGCCTGGATCTGGGCCTCGATCTCGGCGGCGCTCCGATGCTCGCGTCGCACGCGTCGCCTCCCGACTCCTCGGTCAGACCTCGAGGAGCTCGGACTCCTTCTTCTTCGCCGCCTCGTCGATGCCGTCGACGGCCTGCTTCGTCGCGAGCTCGAGCTCCTTCTCGGCGCGCGCGATCTCGTCGTCGCCCACCTCGCCCGAGAGCTTGTCGAGGTCGGTCATCGCCTGGCGGCGCACGTTGCGGATCGCGACGCGGGCCTGCTCGGCCTTGTCCTTGACGATCTTCACGTAGTCGCGGCGGCGCTCCTCGGTGAGCTCCGGCATCGTGATGCGGATGATGCTGCCGTCGTTCGACGGCGTGACGCCGAGGTGCGGCGCGTTCACGATCGCGCGCTCGATGTCCTTGAGCGCGCCCTTGTCGAACGGCGTGATGATGAGCACGCGCGCCTCGGGCTGCTGGAACGACGCGAGCTGCTGCAGCGGCGTCGGCGAGCCGTAGTAGTCGACGTTCACGCGCTGGAACAGCGCCGGGTTCGCGCGACCCGCGCTCACCGTCTGGAAGTCGTCCTTCGCGACCTCGATCGACTGGGCCATCTTCTCCTTGGCCGAAGCCAGAACGTCGCTGATCACAGGGTTCCTTCCGTCGCTGTCGATTCTATGGGCGGGCGCCGGTCAGGCGCGCACGAGCGTGCCGACCGGCTCGCCGAGGATGGCCTTGGTGAGCGCTCGCTCGCCGTCCATCCCGAACACCCGCATGGGCATCCGGTTGTCCATGCACAGGCTGAAGGCCGTCGAGTCGACGACCTTGAGGCCGCTGACGAGCGCGTCCTGGTAGGTGATCTCGTCGAAGCGGGTGGCGGTGGGGTCGTGCTTGGGGTCGGCGGAGTAGACGCCGTCGACGCCGTTCTTCGCGACCAGCACCTGGTCGGCGTCGATCTCGAGCGCGCGCTGCGCGGCGACCGTGTCGGTCGAGAAGTACGGCAGGCCGGCACCGGCGCCGAAGATCACGACCCGGCCCTTCTCGAGGTGGCGCTCGGCGCGGCGCGGGATGTACGGCTCGGCCACCTGCGTCATCTGGATGGCCGACTGCACGCGCGTCTCGGCGCCCGCCTGCTCGAGGAAGTCCTGCAGCGCGAGCGCGTTCATGACCGTGCCGAGCATGCCCATGTAGTCGGCGCGGCCGCGCTCCATGCCGCGCTGGCTGAGCTCTGCGCCGCGGAAGAAGTTGCCGCCGCCGACGACGATCGCGATCTCGACCGTCTCGGCCGCCTCGGCGATCTGCTTGGCGATGGAGGAGACCACGTCGGGGTTCACGCCGAGCGCGCCGCCGCCGAACGCCTCGCCCGACAGCTTCAGGAGGACTCTGCGGCGCGGCTGTGCTGGCATGGGCTCCTCCTGGGGGTCTCGACCCGAGCGCGGGCCGTGCAGAAGCCTATCCTGTCGCGCACCGGCCGGGACGCGACGGAGGGCCGGGGTCTCCCCCGGCCCTCCGTCGCGCGCAAGTGGCTACGCGCCGACCTTGAAGCGGGCGAAGCCGGTGACGGCGAGGCCTGCGGCCTCGAGCACCTTGGCGACGGTCTGCTTGCTGTCGCGGGCGTAGTCCTGGTCGAGCAGGACGATCTGCTTGAAGAAGCCGGTGAGGCGGCCCTCGATGATCTTCGGCAGGGCGCCCTCGGGCTTGCCCTCGCCGCGCGCGATCTCCGAGACGAGCTCGCGCTCCTTCTCGACCTGCTCGGCCGGCACCTCGTCGCGGGAGACGTAGGTGGGGTCGAACATGGCGATGTGCTGCGCGACCGCGCGGGCCGTCTCGGCGTCGTCGCCCGTGTAGGCGACCACGACGCCGACCTGCGGGGGCAGGTCCTTCGACGTGCGGTGCAGGTAGACCGCGTGCTCGGCGCCCTCGAGGCGGGCCACCTTGGTGAGCTCGATCTTCTCGCCGATGGTCGCGGCCTGCTCCTCGATGATCGACTGCACGGTGCCCGACTCGGCCGGCGCGGCGAGCGCGGCGGCCAGGTCGGCGGCGCGCGACGCGGCGACGGCGGCGACGACGCGGTCGGCGAGCGCGATGAACTTCTCGTTCTTCGCGACGAAGTCCGTCTCGCAGCCGAGCGCGATCATCGTGACGGCGCCCTCGCCCTCGGCGACGGCGACGAGGCCCTCGCTCGTGGAGCGGTCGGCGCGCTTCGCGTTGCCCTTGGCGCCCTTCAGGCGCAGGATCTCGGTGGCCTTGTCGACGTCGCCGCCGGCCTCCTCGAGTGCCGCCTTGGTGTCGCTCATGCCGGTGCCGAGCTGCTCGCGCAGCATCTTGAGGTCGGCGATGCTGATGTTTGCCATGCGCTGGTCCTTACTTCGACTCGGACGCGGCGGCGTCCTCGGTGGTCTCGGCGGGAGCGGCGGCCTCGTCGGCTGCCGGTGCCTCGGCGGAGGGCTCCTCGGCGGGGGCCTGCTCGGCTGCGGGCTCCTCAGCGGCGGGCGCGGCCTGCTCGGCCGTCTGCTCGGCGAGCAGCTCGCGCTCCCACTCGGCCATCGGCTCGGCCTCGGCGTCGGCGCCGCCGCCGTGGCGCTGCATGAGGCCCTCGGCGGCCGCGTCGGCCACGATCTTCGTCAGCAGCGCGACGGAGCGGATCGCGTCGTCGTTGCCCGGGATCGGGTACTGCACGTCGTCCGGGTCGCAGTTCGTGTCGAGGATCGCGATGATCGGGATGCCGAGCTTCTTCGCCTCGTCGACCGCGAGGTGCTCCTTGTTGGTGTCGACGATCCACAGCGCGGAGGGCGTGCGCTGCAGGTTGCGGATGCCGCCGAGCGACTTCTGCAGCTTCAGGAGCTCGCGCTTCTTGAGCAGCAGCTCCTTCTTGGTGTAGCCCTGCGTGGTGTCCTCGAAGTCGAGCTCCTCGAGCTCCTTCATGCGGCTCAGGCGCTTCGAGACCGTGTTGAAGTTGGTGAGGAGGCCACCGAGCCAGCGCTGGTTGACGTAGGGCTGGCCCACGCGCGTCGCCTGCTCGGCGATCGACTCCTGCGCCTGCTTCTTCGTGCCGACGAACAGCACGGTGCCGCCGTGCGAGACGGTCTCCTTGACGAAGTCGTACGCCTTGTCGATGTAGGCGAGCGACTGCTGCAGGTCGATGATGTAGATGCCGGAGCGCTCCGTGAAGATGAAGCGCTTCATCTTGGGGTTCCAGCGACGGGTCTGGTGCCCGAAGTGGACGCCGCTGTCGAGCAGCTGGCGAGTCGTGACGACGGCCATGGCCGCCTCCTTCTTCTGTTCTGGTTGCCGGCCCGACCGGTCGGTCGAGCCCCTGGCGCCCTGACGCACCGCCGCCAGCCGCGCGGGCACGGGGCTCGAGCTGCTGGACCGGGAGGAGGTGTCGTCGTGACGGGCACGCGAAGTCATCGCACACGCGATGCCCTCCCATGCTACATGCTCGGCGGACGCATCACGCGTGGGCGGTTCTCCACCGCGCGACCGCTCCCCCGCACGCGCAGCGGACGATCCTCGGCACCATGCCGGGATGCGCATCCTCGCCCTCCTCGTCACCGCGGCGCTCGCGCCGTGGGCGTGGCCGGTCGAGCCGCACGAGGTCGTGCGCGCCTTCGACGCGCCGGCGAGCGCCTACGGGCCGGGGCACCGCGGCATCGACATCGCCGCGCCGGCCGGCTCGGCGGTGCTCGCGCCCGACGACGGCGTCGTCCGCTTCGCGGGGCCGGTCGCCGGCCGTCCCGTGGTGTCGATCGAGCACGCCGGCGGGCTCGTGTCGAGCTTCGAGCCCGTCGAGCCCTCCGTGGCTGCGGGCGACGCCGTCGAGCGCGGCCAGCGGATCGGCGTGCTGCTGCCCGGCCACGCGGCGGGCGGGGCGCGGCTGCACCTCGGGGCGCGGCTGCACGGCGCCTACGTCGACCCGCTGCCGCTGCTGGGCGTCGAGCGGCCGGTGCTGCTGCCGATGCGCGCGGTCAAGCGGTCGGCCGGCCGGCCCGCGGGCGGAGCGATCAGGCCCGCGGGTGGGCGGTGCGGTAGGCGTCGGCGAGCCGCTCGAGCGACACGTGCGTGTAGATCTGCGTCGTCCCGAGGCTCGCGTGCCCGAGCAGCTCCTGCACCGCGCGGAGGTCGGCGCCGCCGTCGAGCAGGTGCGTCGCGGCGGTGTGGCGGAGGGTGTGCGGCCCGTGCGGGCCGGAGCCGGGCACCGCCTCGAGCAGTCCCGTGACGAGCTCGTGCACGCGGCGCTGGCCGAGGCGGCCGCCGCGCGCGCCGAGGAAGAGGGCCGGATGCGGCTTGGCCGGGTCGGCGAGCCGGTCGCGGCCGACGCGCATCCAGTCGAGCACCGCGTCGAGCGCGGGCCGCCCGAACGGCACGACCCGCTCCTTGGCGCCCTTGCCCGTCACGCGCACGGTGAGCCGCTCGAGGTCGACGTCGTCGACGTCGAGCCCGACGAGCTCGCTCACGCGCAGCGCGCTCGCGTAGAGCAGCTCGACGACGGCGAGGTCGCGGAGCGCGACGGGATCGCCCTCGGCGGCAGCGGCGGCGAGGCTCGAGAGCACGCCGTCCATCGCCTGTCGCGAGAGCACCCGGGGCAGGTGCTGGTCGCGCTTCGGCGTGCGCAGGCGGCCTGCGACGTCCTGCCCGCCGTGCGCCGCGACCCAGCGGCTGAGGCCGCGCGCGGCGGCACTGCGCCGCGCGATCGAGGCCTTGCCCATGCCGGCCTCGGTGCTCGCGTAGAGCCAGTCGCGGAGCGCCTCGATGTCGAGCGCCGCGGCCTCGTCGATGCCGGCTGCGGCGCAGTGCTCGGCGAGGCTGCGGAGGTCGCCGCGGTAGCCGCGGACGGTGTTCGGGGAGTAGCCCCGCTCGCGCTCGAGGTGCGCGAGGTAGCCGTCGATCGCGTCGTCGAGGCGCACTCAGTCCGGCTTCCTGCTGAACCGCTCCATCCGCTCGGCGGGGTCGAGCGCATGGACCTGCTCGGCGAGGTGCGCCGGGATCGTCTCGCGGCTCGGGTGCGGGAGCGCCGGGACGACCGAGTGGGCGATCGCGTCGGTGTAGACCTCGACGAGGTTGAAGGACTGGGCGGCGTCGATGCCGTGCATCGCGGGCGGCGGGCCGGCGAGGTCGTCGGCGTAGCTCGTGGCGCCGGCGAGGACGACGGGGATCTCGGCGAAGGTGCCGGAGCCGTCGACGTGCAGGTGGCCCGAGAGGATCGCGCGCACGTCGGCGCCGTCGAGCACCTCGGTGAGCCGCAGTTCGTCGCGGAACTCGAGCAGCCGCATGAGCCTGCTGCGGTACGGCAGCGGCGGGTGGTGCATCACGAGCACCGAGCCGAGCGCGGGCGCATCGCCGAGCGCGGCGGCGAGCCACTCCGCCTGCCCCTCGTCGAAGCCGCCGTGGTGCCAGCCCGGCAGGCTCGTGTCGAGCGCGACGATGCGCAGCCCCGCCACCTCGGTGACCGAGTCGATCGGGTCGCGCGGCGCTCCCCGCATGCCGAGCGCCGCGCGCATCGCGGTGCGCTCGTCGTGGTTGCCGGCCGTCCAGACGATGGGCGCGCCCAGCGCGTCGGCGACGGGCTCGAGGATCTCCCGCGCGAGCGCGTACGCCTCGGGCTCGCCGAGGTCGGCGACGTCGCCCGAGACGACGATGGCGTGCGCGTCGGCAGCGGCGACCCGCAGGCGCTCGGCGGTCTGCCGCAGGTGCGCCTCGGTGTCGACGAGGCCGCCGAGCAGCGCGCCGCCGGCCAGCAGGTGGGTGTCGCTCAGGTGCGCGATCACCGCGGCCGGTTCGGGGTGGATGCCGTAGCTCACGGGCACAGGCTATCCAGCGGGCGCGCCGGCGTCGCCCAGCGCGCCGCGGCAGGAGGCGGGGCGCCCGCTCACCCGCTCCCCTGCGGCGCCGCCCGCACCCAGCCGCTCGCCCGCTCGAGGGCCCGCGCACCGAGCTCGAGCAGCGCGAGCGACGCGACGACGTCTCCCCTCGCCATGCCCGTGCGCACCGCCAGCTCGTCGACGCCCCGCGGCGCGCGGGCGCTCAGGGCGTCGAGCACCCGCAGCTCGTCGCTCGTCATCCCGCCGAGCGCGTGCTGCTCCTCGCCCGGGCCGTCGAGCAGCTCGACGACGTGCTCCGCGCGCTCGACCACTGCCGCGCCGTACTCGCGCAGCAGCCGGTGGCAGCCGGTGCTGGAGCCTGAGGTGACCGGGCCTGGCACCGCGCCGAGCGGCCTCCCGAGGGCCGCCGCGTGCCCCGCCGTGTTGATCGAGCCCGACCGCTGCCCCGCCTCGACGACGACCGTCGCGCTCGCGAGCGCCGCGATCAGCCGGTTGCGCGCGAGGAACCGCCAGCGGGTGGGCGGCACGCCGCTGGGCGCCTCGGCGATGACGCAGCCGCTCGAGGCGACCCGCCGCAGCAGCTCGTCGTGCCCGGCCGGGTAGAAGCGGTCGAGCCCGCCGGCGAGCACCGCGACCGTCGTGCCTCCCGCCGCGAGCGCGGCCCGGTGCGCGGCGCCGTCGATGCCGTAGGCGCCGCCGGAGACGACCGCGAACCCGCGCGCGACGAGCCCGGAGGCGAGCTGCGCGGTGACGAGCTCGCCGTAGCCCGACGACGCGCGCGAGCCGACCAGCGCGGCCGAGCGCGCGCAGGCCGACAGGGCCGCCGGGTCGCCGCGCACCCAGACCGCGGCCGGCGCGTGCGGGCCGAGGTCATCGAGCCCGGCCGGCCAGTGCGCGTCGTCGCGCGTCACGAGCCGCTGGCCGAAGGCGGCGCCCTGCGCGAAGGCGGCGAGGATGCGCTCGGCGGCGAGGCGGGGCTGCCAGCGGCCGAGCGCGTCGGCCACCGCCCGCCGATCCTCGGCGTCGTCGAGCTCGCGACCCCAGTCGGCGGCCGAGGCGCCCTCCACCAGCAGCTGCAGCGCGCGCACGGCGCCGAGCCGCTCGCGCACGATGCCTGCGGCGCCGTCGCCCGGCTCGGGCAGCACCGTCCAGGCACCGGCGGCGAAGCGAGCGGCCACGGCCGCGTCATCGGGCTCGGCCGCGCCCGGCGGCAGCGTCGGGACGACCGCCTCGCGCAGCCGCGCAGGCTCGAGTCGGAACGGCGTCATGCCGGGATCCCCTTCCTGAGGGCGAGCGCTCGACCGATGTGGGCGCGCGTGGGCGCGTCGGCGCCGTCGAGGTCGGCCATCGTCCACGCGACGCGCACGGCGCGGTCCATGCCGCGCATCGTCAGCGCGCCCCGCTCGACCGCGACGACCAGCGGCTCGAGCAGGCTCGCGTCGAGCGGGAGGCTGCGGCGCAGCCACGGGCCCGGCACGTGGCCCATCGCCGTCCAGCCGGTGCCGGCCAGCCTGCGCGCGGCGCGGGCGCGCGCCTCGGCGACCCGCGCCGACGCATCCGCTGTCGTCCGCCGGTCGCCGTCGAGCCCGGGCGCCACGCGGTCGACGCGCACGTGGAGGTCGACGCGGTCGAGCAGCGGACCGGAGAGCCGGCCGAAGTAGCGCCGCCGCTGCTGCGGCGCGCACGTGCAGTCGCCGGTGCCGAAGAGCCCGCACGGGCACGGGTTGGCGGCGAGCAGCAGCTGGAAGCGCGCGGGGAAGGCGGCGACGCCCGCCGCGCGGTGGATCGTGATGGTGCCCGACTCGAGCGGCTGGCGCAGCATGTCGAGCACGGTGCGCGGGAACTCGGGCGCCTCGTCGAGGAAGAGCACGCCGTGCGTCGCGCGGGCCGCGGCGCCGGGCCGGATCGTGCCCGAGCCGCCGCCGATGAGCGCTGCCGCGGTCGCCGAGTGGTGCGGCTGCTCGAACGGCGGCACGACGTCGAGCGTCGAGGGCGGGGGCTCGCCCGCGAGCGAGCGCAGCGACGCGACCTCGAGCGCCTGCTCGGGCTCGAGCGGCGGCAGGATGCCCGGCAGCCGCATCGCGAGCATCGTCTTGCCCGCGCCGGGCGGCCCGACCATCATCAGGTGGTGCGCGCCGGCGGCGGCGACCTCGAGCGCGGCGACGGCGTCGCGGTTGCCGACGACGTCGGCGAGGTCGAGCGCCGCCGCCTCCCGCTGCGGCGCGGGCGCCGCCGTCACGGGCTCGACGGGCTCCGGGTCGAGCTCGGCGCCGAGCAGCGCCGCCGCATGGGCGAGGCTCGGCGCGCCGAGCACGCGCAGGCCCGCCACGAGCGACGCCTCGTCGACGGACGCCGTGGGCACGACGATGCGGGTCATGCCCGCCTCGGCCGCGGCGCGGGCGAGCGGCAGCGTGCCCGCGACCGGCCGCAGGCGGCCGTCGAGCCCCAGCTCGCCCAGCAGCGCCGTCTCGCCGTCGTCGGGCGGCACCACCCCGGAGGTGCGCAGCACCGCGACGGCCATCGCCAGGTCGAAGTGGGTGCCCGCCTTCGGCAGCGACGCGGGCGTGAGGTTGATCACGGTCTTGCCCTGCGGCGCGCTGAGCCCCATGCGGGCGATGGCGCTCCAGGTGCGGTGCTGCGCCTGCTGCACCGCGCGGTCGGGCAGCCCGACGATGTGCACGCGCGGCAGCCCCGCCGAGGCGTGCACCTCGATCTGCACGCCGACGCCCGCGAGCCCCTGCAGCGCGACGCACGCGGCGCGGCCGAAGCCGCTCACTCGATGCCCCGCAGGTGCTCGACCCGCCAGGTCCCCGAGCGGGGCGCGATGACGCCCACGGCATCCATGCGGATCGGGCCGCGATGCCCGGTGGCCGAGAGCCACAGCCCCGCGAGCGTGCGCAGCCGCCGCACCTTGTCGGGCGTGATCGCCTCGAACGGGTGCCCGAAGCCGAGCCCGCGGCGGGTCTTCACCTCGACGAAGACGAGCGTCTCGCCGTCGAGGGCGACGATGTCGAGCTCGCCGTGCGGGCAGCGCCATCGCCGGTCGACGATGCGCATGCCCGCCCGCTCGAGGTGCACGCTCGCGGCCGCCTCGCCGTCGAGGCCCAGCTGATCCTTCGCTCGCATGCGGGCATGGAAGCGGATGCGCGGCGGCGCGCGGGCGGGCACGGTGCCCGCCTGTGGAGAACGGCCGCCGTCGCCGGGCGGCCGTCGCCGGTCACTCCTCGATCGCGAGGTCCTTCGGCAGCTCCAGGTCGCGCGAGGCGAGCTCCTCGACGTTGACGTCCTTGAACGTCAGCACCCGCGCCGACTTGATGAAGCGGTCGGAGCGGTAGATGTCCCACACCCACACGTCGGTGAGCTCGAGCTCGAAGTAGAAGTCGGTGCCGGCGTCGTGCCGCGTGACCTTCACGTCGTTCGCGAGGTAGAAGCGGCGCTCGGTCTCGACCACGTGCTTGAACATGCCGACGACGTCTCGATACTCCTTGAAGAGGGCCAGCTCGACCTCGCGGTCGTAGTCCTCGATGTCCTCGGGTTCCATGCCGCCATCGTATGTCCACCGGACCCAGGGCGACCGCTTCGCAGATGCTGAGGCGCGCTGCGCACCGTGCACAGCCCGGAGGTCGTAGATTCTGAACCGGAAACTTTGCACGGAACGGAGCTGCCATGCGGCGGATCGTCCTGACGCTCGCGCTCAGCGGCGCGCTCGCGCTCGGCGCGGGCGCGCTCACGCCCGTCCCCGCGACCGCGACGTCGCCCTCCGCGGGCGACGGCGGGCTCATGATCGTCGTCGACTCCTCGGGCTCGATGGCCGAGGCCACCACCGACGGCACCTCGCGCATGGACGCGGCGCAGTCGGCCCTCGGCGTCGTCATCGGCGAGCTGCCCGAAGCCAACCGCGTCGGGCTGCGCGTCTTCGGCGCGTCGGCGCTCGGCAGCGCGGACTCCTGCACCGACTCGCAGCAGCTCGTGCCCATCGGCGCCGACAACCGCGACGCGCTCCGCGCATCCGTCGACGCGCTCTCCCCCGCCGGCGAGACGCCGATCGGGCACGCGCTGCAGCAGGCCGACGCCGACCTCGGCGACACCGGCCAGCGCGCCATCCTGCTGGTCTCGGACGGCATCGCCAACTGCGATCCCGACCCCTGCGTCGTCGCGGCGGACCTGACCGCGAACGACATCGCGCTGCGCATCGACGTGATCGGCTTCGACGTCGACGACGCGGCGCGGGAGCAGCTGCAGTGCGTGGCCGACCGCGGCCGCGGCGACTACCTCGACGTGTCGGAGGCGTCGAGCCTCCAGCACGCGCTCGAGCGCCTCTCGACCCGGGCGTTCCGGCCGTTCGACGTCGTCGGCGAGCCGATCGACGGGACGGGCTCGGCGGACGGCGCGCCCGCCCTCGTGCCCGGCACGCAGTACGTCGACGAGCTCGGCGGCGACAGCCTCTCGCTGCACTACCTGATCCAGCGCGCTGAGCCGGGCTCGGTCCTCCACGTCGGGCTCGCCGGCCGCCTGCCGCACGAGGGCAGCCTCGAGGTCGACGCGACGCTCGCCACCCTCGCGGGCGAGTCGTGCGACACGACCGACATCATCGCGCTCGGCGACGACCGCTTCTCGGTCTTCTCCGGCCGGCTCTCTGCCGTCGAGGGCTCGCCGGAGCACCCGTGCGCGACCGCCGAGCAGCTGCTGCTGCGGCTCGAGGTGGTGATGCCGCCGGATGCGCCGGTGCCGTTCGAGGTGCGCATCGCCGAGCACGCGTGGCCGAGCAACGCGGCGCAGCTGCCGCCGCCGATCGACGCGGAGCGGGGCTGGGAGCTCGCGCTCCCCGCCGACGGCGCCGCGGGCGCGGTCGTGGGCGGCTCGAGCCTCAACGACGCACCGCTGCTCGAGCCCGGCTCCTACACGACCGAGATGCTGCCGAGCGAGTTCCAGTTCTTCCGCGTGCAGGCCGACTGGGACCAGTCGGTGCGCGTGCACGCGAGCCTCGATCCGTCGCTGCCCGCGCCTGCCAATGCGTGGGGCATCCTGCAGGTGCTCGACCCGGTGGGGGCGGATGTCGCGGCGCTGCTCGCGACCACGGCCGACGGCACGCGCTGGTCGCAGGCGATGCCCGAGGCGGGCGCCGCGGTCGCCGCGACCACCGCGCCGGTGCGCTTCGACGCGAACCCGGGCCTCGTGCGGCGCGCGGTGATGTCGGGCGAGCACATCGTCGCGGTCGGCTTCGGCGCGGACGCGGGCACCACACCGTCGCGCCTGCTGGTCACCATCGAGGTGGTCGGCGACACGCAGGCAGCGCCCGACTTCTCCGGCGCTCCGCCGAGCGGCGACGACGCGGTCGCCGCCGAGGGCGTCGAGCCCGGGCAGACGGCCGTGCCGTGGGCGCTCATCGGCGTGCTCATCGCGATCGGCGCCGTGCTCATCGCGATCATCGCGCTCGTCGTGTGGCTGTGGCAGCGGCGCTCCCGCCGCGCCTTCGACGTCTGAGCCCGCCGCGCGCCGGCGCGCGGCGCGGCTGCGCCTGCGGGCGCGGATGCGTCAGTGCAGCCAGGTGCGCCGGTGCAGCGCGCTCGGCCCGAGCTCGGCGATCGCGCTGAGGTGGGCCGCCGAGCCGTAGCCCTTGTTCGAGTGCCAGCCGTAGCCGGGGTGCACGCCGTCGGCCTCCACCATGCGCCCGTCGCGCTCGACCTTCGCGACGAGCGCGGCGCCCGAGACGGAGGCGCAGTCGCGGTCGGCCTTCGCGCGCAGGATCGTGCGCACCGGGGCGCGCAGCGCCGGCGCGAGCCAGTCGTGCGTGCCGTCGAGGAGGATCGCGGCGCGCGGCACGTCGATGCCGGCCTCGTGCAGCCCGACGAGCGCACGGCGGCCGGCGAGGCCGAGCGCCAGCTGGATGCCGAGCCGGTCGATCTCCTCGTTCGTCGCGTGGCCGACGGCGCTCACGCCCCACGAGCGCACGAGCGGCGCCGTCGCGGTGCGCCGCAGCACCGTCATCGTCTTCGAGTCGCGCAGGTGCTCGGGCGTCGGCCCGCAGTCGGCGCCGAGCGCGAGCGCGCCGACGCTGACGGGCCCGGCGAGCGCGCCGCGGCCGACCTCGTCCATCCCGATGACGAGGGACGCATCCGCCCACAGCTCCCGCTCGAGCTCGAGCGTCGGGACCGCAGGCATCAGCCCGGGACGACGAGCGGCAGCTCGCGGGCGACCGCCGCACCCTGCGGCTCGACGCCGACGAAGGACGAGTCGTAGCTGTCGAGCCACGTCCAGCGCTCGACGGGCCACGAGATGAGCACGGCGCGGCCGACGACCGAGGCGATGGGCACGAAGCCGCCGCCCGGGGCGTCCATGTGCGCGCGGGAGTCGCCCGAGTGGTTGCGGTTGTCGCCGAGCACCCACAGGTGGCCCTCGGGCACCGTCACGTCGAACGACATCGAGCTCGCGGGCTGGCCGGCGAGGTCGAGGTGGAGGTAGGGCTCGTCGATGGGCACGCCGTTGACCGTGAGCTGCCCGAACTCGTTGCAGCACTGCACGCGGTCGCCGGGCAGGCCGATGACGCGCTTGATGAGGTAGCCGTGGTCGTCCTCGGGCGCGAGGCCGACGAAGGTCAGGAACCAGTCGATCGCGCCGACGAGGCCCGTCTCCTCCTCCTGCTCCGGCTCGGGCAGCCAGCCGCCCGGATCCTCGAACACGACGACCTCGCCGCGGTCGATCGCGAAGACCGTCGGCGTCAGGAGGCTCACGATGATGCGGTCGTCGACCTGCAGGGTGTCGTTCATCGACTCGGACGGGATCCAGAACGGCCGGATCAGGAACGTCTTCACGAGGAACGAGATCAGCAGCGCGACCAGGAAGATGACGGCCAGGTCGCGCAGGAACAGCAGGAAGCCGCGCCCGGATCCGCCGTCGCCCCGGCCCGTCTCGCCGGTCTCGACCGTCTCCGTCATCCCCGCCCTTTCGCCCTCGGCAAGTCTAGGTGCGAGCGCGTGCCCGCCCCGCGCCGCGCGCGCCGCCGTCGATCACGATTCGGCCACGAGCACGACGAACGGGGCCGGCATGCCGCCGGCCCCGTTCGCGTCGATCAGGAGTGGTCGCGCTTCTCGCGGATCTTGGCGGCCTTGCCGCGCAGGCCGCGCAGGTAGTAGAGCTTCGCGCGGCGGACGTCACCGCGGCTGACGAGCTCGATCCGGTCGATGACCGGGGAGTGCACGGGGAAGGTGCGCTCGACGCCGACCTGGAACGACACCTTGCGGACCGTGAAGGTCTCGCGGACGCCGTGGCCCGAGCGGCCGATGACGACGCCCTGGAAGATCTGGACGCGCGAGCGCGAGCCCTCGATGATGTTGACGTGGACCTTGACGTTGTCGCCGGGGCGGAAGTCGGGGACGTCGGTGCGGAGGCTGGCTGCGTCGACCTTGTCGAGGATGTGCATGGCGGTATCGCTCTCTGCAGCCGCCACAGGTCGGCCGCGTTCTGGGTTCGGGGTGGGGTGCCGGTGTGCTCTCCCCTGTGGCAGAGGCCGCTCGAGAGCGGGAGCAGTGCATGGCACCAACGGGCCATTCTGCCACACGCGGATGCCCGGCGCGAACCCGAGCGCGGCGTCAGCGCCGGTCGTCGTCCTCGATGCGGATGACGCGGCCCGCCTGCGGGCCGTCGATGCGCTCGAAGGCGGCGTCCTCCTGGCGGGCGCGCTGCTCGATGACGGGCGCCTGCAGGTCGGCGACGACGCGCTCGACGCGGGCGCGCGTCTCGCGGCCGAGCTCGAGCACCTGGAGCCACGCGAGCACCGCGCCGCCGATGATGGTCGCCATCACGGCGATGGCGGTGAACGACTGGGATGCGGTGAGCCAGCCGTCGCCGAGCCACGCGGTGAGCGCGCTGCCGGTGCGGCCGCCGGCGGTGTCGACCACCGTGAGGCCCATGAGCGCGATGACGAGCAGCCAGGGGCCGATGAGGCGCACGTCGCGCCACGTGACGGCGCGCGGCCGGCGCACCTCCTTGCGCGCGACGGTGAGCCCCACGACGAGGCCGATGAGCAGCGCGAGGCCCGGGCCGAGGAAGGCCTGCAGCAGCAGCGCGTCGCCGAGCGGCGCACCGGCGAGCCCGCGGCCGAACATGATCCACGCGGGCAGCGCGATGATCGAGGCCACCATCGTCCAGAAGAAGGCGCGCAGCGGCCAGGGGCGGTCGGCACCGGTCGCTGCCGGGCGCCGGCTGCCGGGGGTGCTCGCGCTCGTGGCCATGCCCCCGAGGCTACCGATCGGCGGCAGGGCGCGCCCGGGTGTTCGCTGAGGGCTGGTCGCCCTCCCCCGCCGCGTCGGCGGGCAGCAGGTCGGGGCGCACGCGGCGCGTGCGCTCGAGCGCCTGCTCGTGGCGCCAGGCGGCGATCGCCGCGTGGTTGCCGCTGCGCAGCACCTCCGGCACCTCGAGCCCGCGCCAGGTCTGCGGCTTCGTGTACGACGGGTGCTCGAGCAGGCCCGCCTCGTGGCTCTCCTCGACGAGCGACTCCGGGTTGCCGACGACGCCCGGCACGAGACGGCCGATCGCCTCGATCATCGCCATCACCGCGACCTCGCCGCCGTTGAGCACGTAGTCGCCGAGGCTGACCTCGAGCACGCGGGCGCGGCCGGCGACGTGCTCGGCGACGCGCGCGTCGATGCCCTCGTAGCGGCCGCACGCGAAGACGATGCGCGGCTCGGCGGCGAGCTGCCGGGCGAGCGCCTGGGTGAAGGGCACGCCCGCGGGCGTCGGGAACACGACCAGCGCATCCGACTCCGCGCCGTCGTCCGACGGGCCGAGGAGCGCGTCGAAGGCCTCGCCCCACGGCTCGGGCCGCATGACCATGCCGGCGCCGCCGCCGTAGGGGGTGTCGTCGACGGTGCGGTGCCGGTCGTGGGTCCACTGCCGCAGGTCGTGGACGCCCAGCTCGAGCAGCCCGTCGCGGCGGGCCCGTCCGAGCAGCGAGACGTCGAGCACCCCGAAGAACTCCGGGAAGATCGTGACGATGTCGAGGCGCACGGCTCAGCCCCGCGCGGGCGGGTCGCCGGCGCCGTCGGCGGATGCCTCGGGCTCGGCGGGCACGTCGGCCACCATCGCGTCGGCGAGGGCCGCGTCGGCCGCGGCACCCGTCGCTGCGGCCGGCGCCTCGTCGTCGTCCGCCGCGGCGTCGTCGGACGTCGCCGGCGCGGTCGTCTCGTCGTCGGCGGCCTCGAGCTCCTCGAAGAGCCCGGGCGGCGGCGTGACGGTGATGCGGCCCGCGCGGAGGTCGACCTCGGGCACGATCGCCTTCACGAACGGCACCATGACCTCCTCGCCGCGGTGCTCGACGATCAGCATGTCCTGCGCGGGCAGCGGGTCGACGCGGATGACGCGGCCGATGCGCTCGCCGTCGCGCCAGACGTCGAGGCCGGCGAGCTGGTGCACGTACCAGGCGTCCGGCTCGGCGGGCAGCTCGGTGGCGTCCTGCTCGACCCACAGCACGGCCTTGATGAGCGACTCGGCCTCGGTGCGGTCGGTGACGCCGGCGAAGAACGCGACGGGGCTGCCGTTGTAGACGCGCAGCTCGAGCAGCTCGATCGACTTGCCGTGCCACTTCGACGACGTCGGCACCTGCAGCGCGAAGCGCGCGCCGGGCACGAAGCGGCGCTCGGGCTCGTCGGTGTAGAGCTCGACCTTGATCGCGCCCTTCAGCCCGTGGGCCCTGGCGAGCCGGCCGACGCGCAGCTGCGTGCGCGCGGGCACGGCGGGCCTAGCGATCGGTGTCCACCACGTCCACGCGGACGCGGCGTCCTCCGGGGAGCGCACCGATGACGGTGCGCAGGGCGCCGGCGGTGCGACCGCCGCGCCCGATGACGCGGCCGAGGTCCTCGGGGTGCACGCGCACCTCGAGGACCTCGCCGCGCTGCGAGTCGCGCGCGCCGACGCGCACCTCGTCCGGGCGATCGACGATCCCCTTCACGAGGTGCTCGAGAGCATCGCGCAGCATGCTCAGGACTCGGTCTTCTCGGCCTCGTCGGCGGCCGGGGCGGCCTCCTCGGCGTCGGTCGACTCGGTCGCGGCCGGGGCGGGCGCCTCGGCGGGCTTCTCGGCCTTGGGCTTCAGCACCGGCTTCTTGGCCTCGTCGGCGACGAACGCCTTCTTGCCCTCGGGCTGCTTGACCTGGTTCTCGGTCGAGCCCTCGCCCGAGAACTTGCCCCAGTCGCCGGTGAGCTTCAGCAGCGCCGCGACCTGCTCGGTCGGCTGCGCGCCGACGCCGAGCCAGTACTGCGCGCGCTCGCTGTCGATCTCGATGAGCGACGGGTGCTCGGTCGGGTGGTACTTGCCGATCTCCTCGATGACGCGGCCGTCGCGCTTGGTGCGCGAGTCCGCCACGACGACGCGGTAGTAGGGCGCGCGGATCTTGCCGAAGCGCTTCAGACGGATCTTGACTGCCACAGTTCTCCTGCTTTGTGTTCTCGTGGTTGCACCGCGGCCTGCGCACGTGGGTGATGCGCGACCCGCAAAGCTCGGTGAGCGGCGCGCGCCGGAGTAGAGGGTCGGGGCGCGTGCTCGACCCCCCATTCTGGCACACCCTGGCACGACCCGCGCGACATCCGGCCGCGCGGCCCTACCCTCGAGCCATGGAGTTCGCACCGTCCGCCCGCTCGACGCTCGGCGTCGAGTGGGAGCTGGCCGTCGTCGACCCGGCGACGGGCGAGATGGTGCCGCGGGCCGAGGAGCTGCTGCGGGCGATCGGCGACCGCCGCTTCGACCACGAGTTCCTCACGAGCATGATCGAGCTCATCACGGGCGTGCACGACACCACCGACGACGCGGTCGACGAGCTGCGGCGGATGCGCGACACGGCCGTCGAGGCGGCCGGACGGATCGGCGCGGCCCTCGTGGGCACCGGCACACACCCGACGAGCCAGTGGCGCGACCAGCGCCAGGGCGACGACCCGCGCTACCGGCGCGTGATCGAGAAGGCCGGCGACTGGGGCCGCCGCCTCGTCATCTTCGGCGTGCACAACCACGTCGGCGTCGAGCAGCGCGACAAGGTCGTGCCGCTGCTGCGCACGATGCTCGACCGGCTGCCGCTCATCCTCGCGCTCTCGGCCTCGAGCCCCTTCTGGCAGGGCGCCGACACGGGCTACGCCTCGCACCGCACGATGCTGTTCCAGCAGCTGCCGACGGGCGGGCTGCCGCCGATGCTCGAGGACTGGGCGGAGTACGAGCGCACCCTCGCCGACATGCTGCGCGCGGGCGTGATCGACGACCTCGCCGAGCTGCGCTGGGACGTGCGGCCGTCGCCGACGCTCGGCACGCTCGAGGTGCGCATCGCCGACGGCGCGCCGTCGATCGACGACCTCGCCGCGGTGACCGCGCTCACGCACTGCCTCGTCGAGGAGGCGTCGCGGGCGCTCGACGCCGGGCACGAGCCGGCCCACCTGCCCTCGTGGCTCGTGCGCGAGAACAAGCTGCGCTCGGCCCGCGACGGGCTCGACGCGACCGCGATCGTCGACGCCGACGGCACGCTGCAGCCGGTGCGCGACGCGCTCGGCGACGCGGTCGAGCGGCTCGCGCCGATCGCCGCCGACCTCGGCGCGACGCGCTCGCTCGCCGCGGTCACGCGCGTCGTCGAGCGCGGCGGCTCGGCCGCGCTGCAGCGCGCCGCCTTCGCGCGCGGCGGGCACCGCGCGGTGCTCGACGAGCTGCTCGAGCAGCTGCGGGCCTAGGCGTTCTTCCGGTCGCGCCACTCGAGGAAGGTCGGCACGCGGTCGAGGGCGTAGCCGTCGGGCGTGTCGTCGCCCGAGAGCGGGATCGTCAGCAGCCGCGTGCCCGCCGCGTGCAGCGCGTCGAGGCGCTCGAAGCCGACGCCCCCGACGCCGTCGCGCACGCTCGCGCCGTTCGACACCTCGATCTCGTCGACGTCGCGCCCGAGCGCGTCGCACTGCTCTCGCAGCACGTCGAGCTTGTGCGGCAGCTCGTCGGGGCCGACGAAGGAGTGCCAGATGTCGGCGTGCCGGGCGACGAGCGGCAGCGTCTTCCGCTCCCCCTTGCCGCCGATGAGGATGGGCATCGCGCCGACGGGCGGCGGGTTGAGCCGCTCCCAGCGGGCACGGATGCGCGGGAGCGCCGCCGCGAGGGCGTCGAGCCGCGACCCGACCGAGCCGAAGTCGTAGCCGTACTCCAGGTAGTCGCGCTCGAACCATCCGGAGCCGATGCCGAAGACGAACCGGCCGCCCGAGATGTGGTCGATCGTGCGCGCGACATCGGCGAGCAGATCGGGGTTGCGGTACGAGTTGCAGAAGACCAGCGGGCCGATCTGCACGCGCTCCGTCGCGACGGCCCACGCCGCGAGCTGCGCCGTCGCCTCGAAGTGCGCGCCGTCGGCGTCGCCCGAGAGCGGGAAGAAGTGGTCCCAGCCGAAGACGGCGTCGACGCCCATCTCCTCGAGCCGCCGCGCGGCGTCGATCGTGGCCTGCATGGTCGTGTGCTGCGGCGCGAGCTGCACGCCGATGCGAGTGGGTCGGTGGGTCATGACTCGACCCTAGGGCCACCGCCTCATAGCCTTGTCCGGTGACCGCCGACCTCGCCCCGATCGCCGAGCGCGCCGCCGCGCCCGACACCCTGCCGCCGCTCACCGCCGGAGGCCTCACGTGGCGCCCGGCGACCGTCGACGACGCACCGGCGCTCACCGCGCTGCTCGGCGCCGTCGGCGAGGCCGACCGCGAGCCGTACCGCGAGTCGCTCGACGAGGTGCGCGACGGCCTCGCCGCACCCTGGAAGCGGCTCGAGACCGACTCGATCCTGGGCTTCGACCCCGACGGCCGCCTCGTCGCATCCGGCTTCGCCGAGACCCGGCCCGGCGACGCGCGCACCGTGCGCGCCTTCGTCTTCGGCAACGTGCACCCCGAGCGCCGCGGCGAGGGCATCGGCGCGCAGCTGCAGGCATGGCTCGTCGCCCGCGCTCGGCAACTGCTCGCGGCCTCCGGCAAGGAGCTGCCGGCGCGCATCGCGACGTTCGCCGAGGACGACGCGCCCGAGTCGAAGCTGCGCCTGCACGAGGCCGGCGGCTTCGAGCCGCGCCGGTGGTTCGCCGACCTCAAGCGCCCGCTCGGCGCCGAGCACCCCATCCCGGAGGTCGAGCTCGCCGGCTCGCTGCGCCTCGTGCCGTGGAGCACCGAGCTCGACGAGCCCACCAGGCTCGCGCACAACGACGCGTTCCGCGACCACTGGGGCAGCGAGCCGACCACGCCCGAGCAGTGGACGAGCGGCCGCACCGAGTTCGCCCCGGGCTGGTCGTGGCTCGTCGTCGACGACGCGCCCGACACCGCGGCGCTCCTCGCCGACCCCTCGACCGACGACGACACCCGCGCGGCCCTCGAGGCGGGCGCGCCGCTCGTCGTCGGGTACCAGCTCGCGAGCCGCTACGAGGGCGACTTCGCGCTGCGCGGCTACCGCTTCGGCTACACCGACCTGCTCGGCGTGCGCCGCGCCTACCGCGGCCGCCGCGTCGCGCTCGCGCTGCTGTCGGCCGGGATGCGCTCGTTCGCGGCCGACGGCATGGAGGCGGCTGTGCTCGACGTCGACACCGCGAGCCCGACGGGCGCCGACGGGCTGTACGCGAGCCTCGGCTACGTGAAGGTCTCCGGCTCGCACATGGCGTCGATCGAGCTCTAGCCCATGTTGGGCAGCGACCCGAGCGCCTCCGCGATGGGCGTGCCCCCGCGGTTCGCGCGGAGCGTCAGCCCGCGCACGGCGGGGTGCGCGACGACCTCGGCGATCATCCGCGCGACGGTGGCGCGCGGGATCTCGCCCGGCTGCACCGACCCGGCCGGCGCATCGAGCTCGATGCCGGTCTCGTCGTCCATCGTCAGGGTCGACGGCGCGAGGATCACCCAGTCGGCGCCGGAGTCGCGGATGGCCTCGTCGACGATGGACTTCGCCTCGGCGTAGGCGAAGAACGGGTCGTCCCGGGCGATGCCGTGGTCGCGGCTCGCGCCGAAGTACGACACCATCACGAGCCGCGCGCCCGACCGCGTCACGGCATCCAGCACCCGCAGCGCCGCGTCCTGGTCGACGGCGCGCGTGCGCTCGGGCGAGCCGCCGCCGGCGCCGGCCGACCAGACGACGACGTCGAAGCCCTTCAGCAGCTCGTCGACGCCCGCCTGCTCGAGCCGCTCGAGGTCGCGCACGATCGGCTCGGCGCCGGACTCGGCGACCTCGGCCGCGTGGTCGGGGTTGCGGATGGCGCCGTGGACGGTGTGCCCGGCGTCGCTGAGCATGCGCTGGGCGAGGAGGGCGACCCTGCCGTGGGCGCCGAGGACGAGGATGCGTGCCATGCGCCCACCGTACGCGCCGCGGGCGCGCGCCGCCTGGGTCAGCGGTTGCCGAGCATGCGCTGCAGCGCCTCCTGGTCGGTGTCGGAGAGCTGGCCGAACGCGCCGTCGGGCTTCGGCGCGCCGAACGCGCTGCCCTGCGGCTGCGCGGCGGGCGCGTCGGTGCGCTTCGCGGGGTTGCCGGAGCGCTTCAGCTGCTTGCCCTGCGGCTTGCCGCCCTTCTTGGGCGGGCGCATGCCGGGCGGCATCGGTCCCATGCCGGGCATGTTCGGCACGCCGCCCTTCGCGACGGTCTTCATCATCTTGGCGGCCTGCTCGAAGCGCGCGATGAGCTGGTTGACGTCGGTGACGGTGACGCCCGCGCCGCGCGCGATGCGCAGCCGGCGCGAGCCGTTGAGGATCTTCGACTGCTTGCGCTCCTGCGGGGTCATCGACTGGATGATGGCCTCGGTGCGCACGAGCTCGCGCTCGTCGAACGAGTCGATCGCCTCGCGCATGCCCTTCGCGCCCGGGAGCATGCCGAGCATCTGCTTGAAGTTGCCGGCCCTGCGCAGCTGCTGCATCTGCTTGAGGAAGTCCTCGAGCGTGAAGCCGTCGGTGGCGATCGCCTCGGCGAGGCGGTGCGCCTCCTCCTCGTCGAACGCCTTCTGCGCCTGCTCGATGAGGGTGAGGATGTCGCCCAGGTCGAGGATGCGGCTCGCCATGCGGTCGGGGTGGAACGGCTCGAAGTCGTCGAGCGTCTCGCCCGTGGAGGCGAAGAGGATCGGCTTGCCGGTGAGGCCGCGGATCGAGAGCGCCGCGCCGCCTCGGGCGTCGCCGTCGAGCTTCGTGAGCACGACGCCGGTGAAGTCGACGCCCTCCTGGAAGGCCTTCGCGGTCGCGACCGCGTCCTGGCCGATCATCGCGTCGATGACGAACAGCACCTCGTCGGGCTGCACGGCCTTCCGGATGTCTGCGGCCTGGCGCATCATGTCGGCGTCGACGCCGAGGCGGCCGGCCGTGTCGACGATGACGATGTCGTGCTGGCGGCGACGCGCCTCGGCGACGCCGTCGCGCGCGACGCGCACGGGGTCGCCGACGCCGTTGCCGGGCTCCGGGGCGAAGACGGGCACGCCCGCCTGGCCGCCGACCACCTGCAGCTGCGTGACGGCGTTCGGGCGCTGGAGGTCGCTCGCGACGAGCAGCGGCGTGTGCCCCTGCCCCGCGAGGTGCTTGGCGAGCTTGCCCGCGAGGGTCGTCTTGCCCGCGCCCTGGAGGCCGGCGAGCATGATCACGGTCGGCGGCGTCTTCGCCAGCTCGAGCCGACGGCTCTCGCCGCCGAGGATCGTGACGAGCTCGTCGTTGACGATCTTGACGACCTGCTGCGCGGGGTTGAGCGCCTCCGACACCTCCGCGCCGAGCGCGCGCTCGCGCACCGCGGCGGTGAAGGACTTGACGACCTCGAGCGCCACGTCGGCGTCGAGCAGGGCGCGACGGATCTCGCGCACCGTCCCGTCGACGTCCGCGGCGGAGAGCTTGCCCTTCGTGCGGAGCTTGGCGAGGGTCTCGGTGAGGCGGGTGGAGAGGGAACCGAACGCAGCCATGGTGGGCCCGAGTCTACCGCCGCGCCGCGCCGACCTCGGGCGCGGCCGCCTGGCATGCTGGATGCGTCACCACGAGGAGGACGGGATGCGCCTGAGAGGCATGCCGCCGACGCACGCGAGGTCGCTGTGGCGCAGCGTGCGGCGCCACGGCTTCACGATCACCGCGCTGGCTCGGCACGCCGCGCGGGTGCACGGCGACCGGCTGGGGCTGGTGGTCGACGGCTGGAGCGCCACGTTCGGCGAGCTCTGGCGGGCCGCCGAGGGCGCAGCCGCCGTGCTGTACCTCGATCCGCTCGAGCGCCGCCCGCGGCCCGTCGTGGTCGCCGTCGCGGGACCGGCGATGCCCGTCGCGCTCCTCGGTGCGGCTCGGCTCGGCCTCGACGTCATGCCGATCAGCCCCGGCTCCCTCGAGGAGCTGCGCCCGGCGATCCCCCGCGACGCACTGCTCGTGCACGACGGCGACGCGCCCGAGTGGCACCGGGGGCCGACGGTCACGGGCGCGCAGATCCTCGAGTGGTCGGCGGCCGACGGCTCGGGGCTCGGGCGCACGCGCCGCCGCGCGCGCATCGCGCTGCCGTCGCGGTCGCTCGCGGGCACCGTGACGACGCACGTGCAGGGGGCGATGGGCGTGCAGGGCCTGCGCCAGCTCGCCGGCATCCACGACAGGCTGGGCGTCGAGGGCACCGACGTGATGCTCGCGTGCGCTCCCCTCCACCGCGGCAAGGGGCTGCAGCTGCTCGGCATGGCGCTGCTCACCGGCGCGACGCTCGTGAGCGCCGCGCACACGCCGCCGGCCGACCGCATCCGCATCATCCGCGACCGCTTCGTCTCGGTCGTCTCGGCGTCGCCCGGGCAGCTCACGGGCATCCTCGACGAGCTCGAGCGCACCGGCGAGGCGCCGCCCCGGCTGCGGCGCATCCTGGTCGCCGGGCAGGACCTCGACGCCGACCTCGTGCGCCGCCTGCACGCCGTGTGGGGGCCGATCGTGCTCACCGCCTACGGATCGGTGCAGACCGGCACGGTCGCGCTCGCGACGCCGGAGGTGCTCTCGTCGCACCCGGGCACCGCGGGCCGGCGCCTCCCGGGCAGCGACTTCGGCATCGTCGGGCACGCGGGCCGCGGCGACGCGACCGGGCTGCTGTGGGTGCGGGGCGCGCACGCGACCGTCATCACGGAGGACCAGGCGCGCATCGAGGACGGCATGCTGACGATCGTCGGGCCGCTCACGCGGCCGGACACGGCGGACTGAAGGCTCAACCGACCAGCTGCTCGACGAACACGTGCGGCGTGAAGCCTGTCAGGTCGTCGATGCCCTCGCCCTGCCCGATGAGCTTGATGGGGATGCCGGTGCGCTCCTGCACGGCGAGGATGAAGCCGCCCTTGGCCGAGCCGTCGAGCTTCGTGATCACGAGGCCCGTGATGCCGGCGTGCTCGATGAAGGCCTGCGCCTGGCTGACGCCGTTCTGGCCCGTGGTCGCGTCGAGCACGAGCAGCACCTCCGAGATGGGCGACTGCTTCTCGATGACGCGCTTGATCTTGCCGAGCTCATCCATGAGCCCGCCCTTGGTGTGCAGGCGGCCCGCCGTGTCGACGATGCACATCGCGTGACCGTGCGCCTTCGCGGCCTCGACCGTCTGGAAGGCGACGGATGCCGGGTCCTGGCCCTCCCGCTCGGGGCGTACGATCGCGCTGCCGGCGCGCTGCGCCCACGTGGCGAGCTGCTCGACCGCGGCGGCGCGGAAGGTGTCCGCGGCGCCGACGACGACCGACTGGCCGTTGCGGACGAGGAAGCGGGCGAGCTTGCCGATCGTGGTGGTCTTGCCGACGCCGTTGACGCCCACGACGAGGATGACGGCCGGGCGCTCCTGCAGCGACAGCGTCGGGTCGTACGCCGCGAACCGCTCCTCGAGCCGCTCCCGCAGCATGCGCCGGAGGTCCTGCGGGTCGTCGACCATGAGGCGCTCGACGTCGGCGCGGAGCGCGGCGACGAGCTGCTCGGTGATGTCGGGGCCGAAGTCGGCGGTGATGAGGGCCGTCTCGAGGTCGTCCCAGGTCTCCTCCGTGATGGTCTCGCGCTGGAACATGCCCCGCAGGGCGCCGGAGAGAGACCACTTCGCTGCCATGGCTCCATGCTAGGCGGCGGGCCGGGTAGACTCGTCCCCTGGCGAAGGGGAGTATCCCGTCACGCCGCGATCGTCATCACGGAGCCCTCGGGCTCCCGGTCGCGGAGGCGCAGCAGCTTGCGCGGGAGAGACGTTCGCGTCCGTTCGCGCACCCCACCCGAGAGGCGTTCCGCTTGACTCCGTACCAGATCTTCGAGATCGCCTCCATGGCGATCCTCGTCGCCATCCTCATCTTCGACCTGCTGATCGTCGTGAAGCGGCCGCACGTGCCCTCCATGAAGGAGGCGACGACCTGGGTCGGCGTCTACGTCGGCCTCGCGCTCGTGTTCGCCGGCGTGCTGTGGGTGATGGGCGACGGCGTCAAGGCCGGCGAGTTCGTCACCGGCTGGCTGCTCGAGTACTCGCTCTCGATCGACAACCTCTTCGTCTTCATCATCATCCTGAGCCGCTTCACGGTGCCGAAGGAGATGCAGCAGCGCGTGCTCATGATCGGCATCATGATCGCGATCGTGCTGCGCGGCATCTTCATCCTCGTCGGCGTGCAGATCATCGAGTCGTTCTCGTGGGTGTTCTACATCTTCGGCGCCTACCTGGTCTACGTCGCCTGGAAGCAGGCCTTCGGCGACGAGGACGAGTCGGGCGAGAAGGACAACCTCATCGTGCGGCTGCTGAAGCGCCGCGTGAACTTCACCGACCAGTGGAACGGCGGCAAGACGTCGATGCAGATCGACGGCGTGAAGTACTTCACCCCGTTCCTGATGGTGATCATCGCGCTCGGCACGACCGACCTGCTGTTCGCGATCGACTCGATCCCGGCGATCTTCTCGGTGACGACCGACCCGTTCCTGGTCTTCGCCTGCAACATCTTCGCCCTCATGGGCCTGCGCCAGCTCTACTTCCTGCTCGGCGGCCTGCTCGACCGCCTGGTGTACCTGCACTACGGCATCGCCGCGATCCTCGCCTTCATCGGCGTGAAGCTCGTCTTCCACGCCATGGAGGTCAACGAGCTCCCGTTCCTCAACAACGGCGAGCCGATCGAGTGGGTGCCCCACATCGAGACCTGGCACTCGCTCATCGTCATCCTCGCGTCGATGGTCATCGCGACCGTCGCATCGCTCGTGCGGATGCGCGTGGCGGCGAAGGAGACCGGCGACGCGTCGCTGCACCTCGGCCTCTCCGAGGCGGAGCTCGGCGCCGACGGGCACTACCACATCGTCGACGCCACCGGCACGACGTTCTACCGCCCGCTGCGCGTCGAGTCGACGCACACCGGCGGCCTCAAGGTCGTCGACGCGAAGGGCAAGGAGGCGCCCGCCGCCGACTTCCACGAGGACGTGCTCCGCGAGGCGGCGCACGAGGACATGGAGCCGGAGGCCATCGACGAGGTGCGCCGGCGCCTCGCGGAGGGCCACATCCTCGGCGAGCGCGAGCTCGACGAGCGCGACGACCGCAACGTCTGACCCGACCGTGACCGGAGCGCCCGGCATCCTCGCGTGGCTCGCGCCGCGCGCGGTGCCGGGCGTCGAGGCCGTGGCGACCGACGGCTACCGGCGCGCGCTCCCCGGCCCGCGGGTGGCGCGCGCCGAGGTCGTCGACGGAGTCGCGCGCACCGACGATCCCGACCTCGCGCGCGTGTTCGACCTGGGCGCCGACGGCACCGGCGGGGCGGATGCGCGACGGGAGGCCGACGAGCGGCTCGCGTGGGCCGCGGCGCGGCACGGCGTCCCGGCGCTGACGGCCGCGATCGCGGCCGCCCCCGCGCTGGCGCAGCCCGGCTGCGCGGACGCGCACGAGATGCTCGTGCGCGCGATCGTCGGCCAGCAGATCACCGTCGCGGCGGCGACGCTGCAGCTGGGGCTGCTCGCGGCGCTCGGCGACCCGCTGCCGCCGGCACTCGCCGAGGAGGGGGTCGACCGCTGCTTCCCGACGATAGCGCAGGTGGCGGCGGGGGCCGACGTGCTGCGCGGCCCGGCCGCGAAGACGGCCGCCGTGCGACGGGCCGCGGAGGCGGTCGCGAGCGGCGCGATCGACGTCTCCCCCGCATCCGACCTCGATGCCATGCGGCGGCAGCTGCTGGGGCTCAAGGGCATCGGCCCGTGGACGGTCGGGTACCTGTCGCTGCGACTGGGCGACCCGGATGTGCTGCTGCTCGGCGACGTCGCGGTGCGGAAGGGCGCGGGGAGGCTCGGGGTCGCCGACCTGCCCGCGCTCGCGGCCGACTGCGCCGGCCACCGGTCGGCGCTCATGCTGCGCTGCTGGGCCGCCGCCGCCAGACCTTCGACCGCAGGTTGAACCCACTTCCACGGGGCCCCTTGCGCCGCGCCTCGGCCGGGCGCATGATGAACCCACCTTCTTCGGAAGGGGATCCTCTTCGGAGGATCGGAGGCCCCGAGCACTCATACTGCTCGGGGCCTCCGCCTGTTCGGGGACGCCCCACCAGCCCCCGGAAGCACGAAGCCCGGCCACCTCATACGTGGCCGGGTTCCTGTGCCTCCATTCGAGCAGGCGCATGCGACTGCGCGGTGGAGCGCGGTCGGCGTGTCGGTGACGGGCGGGTGAACGCGCGGTGAATCGGGCCGGGGTCAGGCGCGCCGCGTGGCCGTGACGGTGAACTTCGGGTCGCGGTGCACCTGCCGCGTCGGGCCGATGCGGTCGAGCTGCTGCCGGTAGCCGAGGTGGCTGTTCCAGACGCACCACAGCTCGCCTCCCGGCGCGAGGGCGCGGCCGGCGTCGGCGATGAGGCGCTCGGCCGCGCCTGTGTGCACCGCGGCGCCGATGTGGAACGGCGGGTTGAGCAGGATGAGCGGCGCCGAGGCGTCGGGCACGCCCTCGAGCCCGTCGGCGCGGTGCGCGCCGACGCGGTCGGCGACGCCGTTCGCCTCGGCGGTCGCGCGCGTCGAGGCGATCGCCGCCTCGGAGGCGTCGAGCGCGAGCACCCGCACGTGCGGGCGGCGCAGGGCGAGCGCGACGCCGAGCACCCCCGTGCCGCACGCGAGGTCGATCGCGTGGGGCGCATCCGGCATCGCGTCGAGGTGCGCGAGCAGCGCGCGGGCCCCGATGTCGATGCCGGTGCCCGCGAACGCCGCGCCGTGCGCGACCACGGCGAGCGGCAGTCCGTCGAGGTCGTGCCGCCTGGTGCGGGGCCACGAGATACCGGGGCGGGTGGGGTCCTCGGCGTGCAGCACGCGCGACTTGCGGCGGCCGAGCGACGCGTGCACGCTGCGGAAGCTGCGGCCCAGCAGCGCGTTCATGCCCATCGTCATGTGCTTGACGCGGCCGCCGGCGACGACGCGCACCCGCTCGTCGGCGTGGGTGGCGACGAGCTCGGCGATCTCGTCGAGCGCGTCGAGCGAGCGCGGCAGCTGCAGGAGCACGAGCCGGGCGCCCTCGACGAGGGATGCGTCGAGGCCGTGGTGCGCGAAGCCGGCGATGCCGAGCTCGGCCGCGTTGGCGTCGAGCGCGCGCTCGCCCACGATCGAGTCCTGGTGCACGCGCACGCGCTCGGCGCCCGCCTGCAGCGCGCCGAGCGTGAGGGCCCCGTGGCGGTCGCCGATCACGACGACGTCCGCGGGCAGCCGGCCGCCGCGCATCGCCTCGTCGAGGATGAGGGCGTCGGATGCGTCGTGGGCCTGCAGCGTCGGATCCTCCACGTCGGGCCTGCGGCGCAGGCGGGCGAAGAGGGCGTCGCGGTCGGTCACGTCGTCGATCCTCCCAGGTCGCGGACGCGCGAATCGCGCCGAACGTTGGGATGTGGTTCGGGCACCGCAGACCTACCGTGATGCCATGAGAAGCATCGTGCTGGCCGGCTGCGTCGCCGCCGCTGTCGTCTTCGCCGTCGCGGGCTGCGCGGCGAACCCCGGGGCGAGCCCCGGCACCGAGCCCACCGCATCCGACTCCCCCACCGCGCCCGCGCCGCCGGTCGTGACGGGCGAGGAGGCGCAGGCCCGCCTCGCCGACCTGCCCATGCCGAGCGCCGTCGAGCCGCTGATCGCGATCGGCACCGTGCTCGAGGGCGCCGACGGCACGCCGATGCTGTGCCTCGGCGCGGTCGCGGAGTCGGCACCGCCCCAGTGCGCCGGGCCGGCGCTCGCCGGCTGGGACTGGGCGGCGGTCGAGCACCAGGAGACGTCGGGCGTGCGATGGGTGCAGGGCGTCGCGATGCAGGCGACCTACGACGCGGAGTCGCAGACGGTCACGCAGGTCGGCGAGCTGCTCGACCTCGCCGCGATCACGCTGCCGGCGATCGAGCACCCGACCGGCGACCTCGACGAGGCGACGATCGCCGCCGTGCAGGAGGACCTCATGACGCTCGACCGGCCGGATGTGCTGGGGCACTTCGGGCTGGACGGCATCGTGGTGCTGCAGGTGCTCTACGACGACGGCTCGATGCAGGCGGCCGTCGACGACATCTACGGCGAGGGCGTCGTCTCCCTGGAGTCGGCCCTCCGCTGACCCCGCTCCCGCTGGTCGACCCCCGCGTCCCGCTGGTCGAGCCGCCGGCTCACCCCACCTCCGCTGGTCGAGCCGCCGGCCGCAGGCCGGCGAGTCGACGCTTCTATGGTCGTCTGTCAAGCCATGGTGGCGTTGAGCTGGCGGAAGATGGATCGGGCGATGTAGCG
>NZ_JBXAPA010000009.1:158651-158955 GCF_058803545.1 Agrococcus sp. GW821-FHT14H11 | reverse complement strand
CCCTGTGGGAGAGTAGGACACCGCCGGACTTCTTTTGGAAAGGGGCCCCAGATTCATCTGGGGCCCCTTTTTCTATGTGCCGACTCGATGGGAGCATGGTGCCGTGAACGACCACGCAGATCGCGGCTCCGGCCGTCAGGACGACCGCCGACCGCACCGCGATGGCGACCGCCGTCCGCAGCGCGACGGCGACCGTCGCCCGCCGCAGCGCGATGCCGAGCGGAGGCTCCGCCCCGGCGACCGCGGCTACCACCCGGATGGCGACCGTCGCCCGCAGCGCGATGGCGAGCGTCGACCGCAGCGC
>NZ_JBXAPA010000009.1:0-158551 GCF_058803545.1 Agrococcus sp. GW821-FHT14H11 | reverse complement strand
GACGGCGATCGTCGTTTCGGCGACCGCGACTCGCGTCCCCAGCGCGATGGCGACCGTCGGCCGCCGCGCGATGGCGATCGTCGTTTCGGTGACCGCGACTCGCGTCCCCAGCGCGATGGCGACCGTCGGCCGCCGCGCGATGGCGATCGTCGCTTCGGGGACCGCGACTCGCGTCCCCAGCGCGATGGCGACCGTCGGCCGCAGCGTGACGGAGACCGTCGCTTCGGGGACCGAGACTCGCGTCCGCAGCGTGATGGCGACCGCCGCCCGCAGCGTGACGGTGATCGTCGCTTCGGCGACCGCGACCCGCGTCCGCAGCGCGATGGTGAGCGTCGACCGCAGCGCGACGGCGATCGTCGTTTCGGCGACCGCGACTCGCGTCCCCAGCGCGATGGCGACCGTCGGCCGCCGCGCGATGGCGACCGCCGGCCGCCGCGCGATGGCGACCGTCGCTTCGGCGACCGCGACCCGCGTCCCCAGCGCGATGGCGACCGTCGCCCGCCGCGTGACGGCGACCGTCGCCCGCAGCGCGATGGCGAGCGTCGCTTCGGCGACCGCGACTCGCGCCCCCAGCGCGACGGGGACCGTCGCCCGCCCCGGGATGGTGACCGCCGCCCCGCGCGCGACGGCGAGCGCCGGTTCAACGGTGATCGCGATCGCCGTCCGCAGGGCGACGGCGACCGCAGCTTCGGGCGCGGCGACCAGCGTCGTCGCGACGACCAGCGCACGAGGAACCAGGGGCCCGAGCGCCATGCCGCCCGCCCCGGGCGCGACTACGAGCGCCGCGGCGACGGCTCCGGCGAGAGCTTCAAGCAGGTCCGCGAGGACGAGGTCGTGCCGCCGCCGCTGCCGGACGATCTGGTGGCCGAGGACCTCGACATCGGCGCGCGCGCGCAGCTGAAGACCCTCACGAAGGACAACGCCGAGTTCGTCGCCAAGCACATGGCGATGGCGTCGCGCCTGATCGACGAGAACCCGGAGCTCGCGCACGAGCACGCGCTCACCGCGGCTCGTCGCGCCGGCAGGATCGGCGTGGTGCGCGAGACCCTCGCGATCACCGCCTACCAGCTCGGCGACTTCGCGCTCGCGCTGCGCGAGCTGCGCACCTACCGCCGGATCACCGGGCGCGACGACCAGCTGCCGCTCATGGCCGACTGCGAGCGCGGGCTCGGACGTCCCGAGAAGGCGCTCGAGCTGGCACGTTCGGTCGACGCGGCGACGCTCGAGACGCCCGTCCGGGTCGAGCTCGCGATCGTGAAGTCCGGCGCGCGCCTGGACCTCGGGCAGCCGGAGGCGGCGCTCGAGGAGCTGCGCATCCCCGAGCTGCGCCGCGACAAGGCGTTCGAGTACAGCCCGGCGCTCTTCGCCAGCTACGCGGGCGTGCTCGAGGAGCTCGGTCGCGACGACGAGGCCGCAGAGTGGTTCGCCCTCGCCGACCGCGCCATCGACGCCCTCGAGGCGGCGCTCGCGCCGGGCGAGCTCGAGTCCATCGCGATCACGACCGAGCGCATCGAGGACGACGGCGAGGCCACGGCCGAGGAGAGCGGCGTGCCGCTCGAGTCGGACGTCGACGATGCCGCGGAAGCGGGCGACGACGACGCGGAGGCGGCCGAGGACACCGGCGAGGCAGCGGACGAGCACGTCGAGGATGTCGACGACGTCGAGGCTGCCGCAGACCCTGAGCAGGTCGAGCCGCCAGCAGCGCCGGTGCAGCCGGCCGCTGCCGCGGCGGCCGTCGACGAGGCGGAGCCCGCCTCGGAGGAGCCGGCGCCGCACGGCGACGCGCTCTTCGCGGACGCGCTGTTCGGCGACGACCTCATCGAGGACGAGGACCAGGACCAGGAGCCGGAGCGCGGCGGAGACGCCCGCTGATGGCGCTGTTCCGCAAGGCGGCGGCGCAGCCGACGCCGCTCGACGGCGTCGACTGCCTGTACCTCGACCTCGACGGGGTCGTCTACAAGGGGCCGGATGCGATCCCGCACGCGGTCGACAGCATCCGTGCCGCCGGGCTCCCGACGGCGTACCTGACCAACAACGCCTCGCGCACCGACGCGGAGGTCGCCGAGCACCTGGCGTCCTTCGGCCTCGACGTGCGCGCGTCCGACGTGGTCACGAGCCCGCAGGCGGCCATGCTGCTGCTCGCGAAGCACCTGCAGCCGGGCGACCCCGTGCTCGTCGTCGGCGGCGCCGGCATCGTGGTCGAGCTCGAGGCGCGCGGCTGGCGCGTGGTGCGCACCGCCGCCGAGCAGCCGAAGGCCGTCGTGCAGGGCTTCCATCCGTCGGTCGGCTGGAAGGACCTCGCCGAGGCGTCGTTCGCGCTGCGCCGCCCGCTCGAGCAGGGCGGCATCCCCTGGATCGCGACGAACGGCGACTGGACGATCCCGGTCGCCGGCGGCATCGCGCCCGGCAACGGCACGCTCGTCTCGGCCGTGCACACCGCGGTCGGCCGCCTGGCCGAGTTCGCAGGCAAGCCCGAGACCCCGATGTTCGACGTCGCCGCCGAGCGCTTCGGCGCGCGCGCGCCACTCATGGTCGGCGACCGGCTCGACACCGACATCCTCGGCGCCCGCCGCGCCGGCATCGCGTCGGCGCTCGTGCTGACCGGCATCGACCGCGGCGCGAGCCTGATCGGCGCCGACGCCTCGATGCGACCCGATCACGTCCTCGAGGATCTGCGCGGCCTCGCCGAGCCGATCGCGCCGGTGCGCGAGACGCTCGAGACCTCGACCGGCGACCGCTACTTCGAGGTCGGCCGGGCGGCGGTGCGCCGCTCGGGCATCGACATCGCCCTCGTGCGCGAGGGGGAGCGCGACGTCGACACGATCCGCGCCGCGTGCGCCGCGGTGTGGACGGCCGACCGCCCCGTGCTCGGGCTGCGCATCGCCGACGCGCTGCTCGCGCTCTAGTCGCGCTCGGGCGGCTCCCACAGCGCGCGCCAGCGACGGATCCGCTCGGGGTCCGGCGCCGCCCCGTAGGCGGCCCAGAACGCTGGCTCCGCGTCGCCGAGTCCGTTCCACGCCAGCGACCACGAAGCGATCGCCAGATCCGACCAGCGGTCGCCCACGCCGACCCGGCCGAGGTCGACGAGCCCCGCGAACCGGCCGTCGGCGACGAGCGTGTTGGGCGCGCACGGATCGCCGTGGCAGACCACGGGGTCGTCGACGGGTGCGGATGCCGTCCAGTCGGGAGCGGGGAACGGGCACCTGCGCGCGTCGGTCGCGTGCAGGCGCCGCAGCCCCTCGCCGAGGGCGGCCGCCGCCGCATCGGGGTCGTGGAGCCCCGCCGCCGAGACGATCGAGGGCGCCGGGATGGCGGCGGTCTCGAGCAGCTCGCCGCCGGCCTCGCGGTGCAGACCCAGCACGCGCGGCACCGGCACCGACGACGCCGTCGCGAGCCAGCGCATCCGCTGCTCCTCGGCCGCGAGCGACTCGGTGCCGGCAGGGCTCCACTTCGCGAAGACCGCGCCGCCGGCGCGGTCGATGCGGGCCGTCACGCCGCCGAGCTCGTTGCGCCACACCAGCTCGACGGGATCGTGGCCCGCGCGGCGCGCGGTGGGCGGCGGCACGGGCGTGCCTGCCGGGGGAGGGCCGGCGAGGTCGAGGGAGGGTCCGCTGCGCACCGATCGACGCTAGCGTGCAGGCATGGACGACGCTGCATCGCCCCGGCGCGTGCTCGTGCTCGGCGGCACCCGCTGGCTCGGACGCGCCGTCGCCGAGGCGCACCTCGCCCGCGGCGCGGACGTGACGTGCCTGGCGCGCGGCGCCTCGGGCGCGGTCGCTCCGGGCGCGCGGCTCGTGACCGGCGACCGCGACCGCGACGACGCCTACGCGGCGCTCGAGGGCGAGTGGGACGAGGTGGTCGACGTCACCCGGCTGCCCGCGCACGCCTCGGGCGCGCTCCACGCCCTCGCCCACCGGACGCGGCACTGGACGTTCGTCTCGTCGGTGTCCGCGCAGCGGCTCGAGGGCGCGCCGGTCGGTGCCGACGAGGACGACGAGCTCGTGCCGGAGGATCCGACGGGCGAGGAGTACGGCGGCGCGAAGGCGTGGATCGAGCGCGTCGCCAGGGAGCGGCTCGGCGAGCGGCTCGCGATCGTGCGACCGGGCCTCATCGGCGGGCCGGGGGACGAGAGCGACCGCTTCGGCCACTGGGTCGCGCGGCTCGCGCTCGCCGGCGACGGTCCCGTGCTCGTGCCGGCACGCGAGCAGCCGACGCAGACGATCGACGTGCGCGACCTGGTCGACTTCCTCGTCGAGCGGGCGCCCCACCGGCAGGACGTCGTGAACGCGGTCGGGCCCGACGGCACGCTGCACGCGCTCATCGCGCTCGCCCGGGAGGTCGCCGGGCACACGGGCGAGCTCGTCGCGGCGACCGACGAGGAGCTCGAAGCGGCAGGCGTCGGCGTGTGGATGGGTCCGCGCGCGCTGCCGCTCGTGCTCCCCGCCGCGCTCGCCTCCCACGCGCAGCGCTCGAGCGCGCGCTACCGCGCGGGCGGCGGCGCGCACCGGCCGCTGCGCGCGACGCTCGAGGCGGTGCTCGCCGACGAGCGCGCCCGCGGGCTCGACCGCGCGAGCGCCAACAGGCTCTCGCGCGCCGACGAGCTCGCCGTGATCGATTCGCTAGCCTCGAGGGCATGACCGACCCCCAGGAGCACGCCGACGGCCTCGTCGACGAGCTGGAGCTCCTCGAGCAGCAGCCGCTCGAGGCGCGGGCCGAGCAGCTCGCGCGCATCCACGACCGGCTGCAGGCGGAGCTCGGGGCGGTGCGTGGCTGACGCAGCCGGGGCGGGCGGCGCCGAGCCGATCGGGGGCGAGCCGATCGGAGGCGAGCCGGTGCGGCTCGACCAGGCGCTCGTCGAGCGCGGGCTCGCCCGCAGCCGCTCGCAGGCGCAGCAGCGCATCGCCGAGGGCCTCGTCACCGTCGACGGGCGCGCGGCGCTCAAGGCGAGCCTCAAGGTGCCCGCGCGCGCCGAGGTCGCGGTGGCGGGCGGCGACGCATGGGTGTCGCGCGCGGCGCACAAGCTGCTCGCGGCGCTCGACGCCTTCGCCGTCGACCCTGCCGGCCGGGAGGCGCTCGACGCCGGCGCCTCGACGGGCGGCTTCACGCAGGTGCTGCTCGCGCGCGGCGCCGCGCACGTGACGGCCCTCGACGTCGGCCACGGCCAGTTCCAGCTCGACGTCGACGCGCATCCGATCACCCTCGTCGAGGGGCGCAACGTGCGCGACCTCGAGCCCGGGTCGCTGCAGCCGGCGCCGTCGATCATCACCGCCGACCTGTCGTTCATCTCGCTCGCGCTCGCGATCCCGCCGCTCGTCGGGGTCGCGGCGCCCGGCGCCGACTGGATCGTGCTCATCAAGCCGCAGTTCGAGGTCGGCCGCACCGGCGTCCGCGAAGGCATCGTCGCCGACGCCGGCCTCAGGGCCCAGGCGATCGAGCAGGTGCTGTGGGCGGCGTGGGACGCCGGGCTCGGCACCGCCGGCCTCATCGGCAGCCCGATCGCGGGCGGCCGCGGCAATCTCGAGTACCTCGCCCACCTCTCGGCGGAGCGCGGCACCAATCCGACAGAATGGCTGGACGAGTCGGCGAGACTGGCGAAGGAGGCGCGGTGAGCGGACGCAGGTTCCTGCTCGCGTTCCACCCCGGGCGCGAGGAGGCTGTCGCGACGGCCGCCGCGATCGCCGCGCGGCTGCTCGCCGAGTCGGTGACGCCCGTCGTGCTCGCCGAGGACCGCGCGGTGCTGCTCGCCGCCGGCAGCGGGCTCGAGGCCGTCGAGCCGTACGTGCCCTCCGACGCGCCCGACGTCGAGCTCATCATGACGCTCGGCGGCGACGGCACGATCCTGCGCGCGGCCGAGCTGCAGCGAGAGATCGGCGCGCCGCTGCTCGGCATCAACCTCGGCCACGTCGGCTTCCTCGCCGAGGCGGAGGTCGCCGAGACCGCCGAGGTCGTCGAGCGCGCCCTGCGCCGCGGCTACGAGGTCGAGGAGCGGCTGACCCTCTGCGTGCGCGTCTTCCAGGGCGACGAGCTCGTGCACGAGACCTGGGCGGTGAACGAGGCGGCGATCGAGAAGTCGGGCTCGGGCCGCATGATCACGACCATGCTCGAGATCGACGGCCGCCCCATCTCGTCGTTCGGCACCGACGCGGTCCTGCTCGCGACGCCCACCGGATCGACCGCGTACTCCTTCTCGGCCGGCGGCCCCATCGTGTGGCCGACCGCGTCGGTGCTGCTGCTCGTGCCGCTCGGCGCGCACGCGCTCTTCACCCGCCCGCTCGTCGTCGCGCCGACCTCGACCATGGCCGTGACGATCGCCGACGACTCGACGAGCCCCGCCGTGCTGTGGTGCGACTCCCGCCGCTCCTTCGACCTGCCGCAGGGCTCGCGGGTCGAGGCGACGCGCGACGAGCGGCCCCTGCGGCTCGCGCGCCTGTCGCGCGCGCCCTTCGCCGACCGGCTGGTCGCGAAGTTCCACCTGCCGGTGGAGGGCTTCCGGCGGTCGCGCGCGTGACCCGCCTCGACGAGCTCACGATCCGCTCGCTCGGCGTGATCGACGAGGCGCGCGTGCCGGTCGGTGCCGGCTTCACCGCCATCACGGGCGAGACCGGGGCGGGCAAGACGATGCTCGTGCAGGCGCTCGCGCTGCTGCGCGGCGAGCGCGCCGATGCCGGCGTGATCCGCTCCGGCGAGGACCGCGCTGCGGTGCAGGGCGTGTGGATCGTCGACGACGCGGATGCGGTGGCGCTCGTCGAGGACGCCGGCGGGACCGTCGACGACGGCGAGCTGATCCTCGGCCGCGCGCTCACCAGGGAGGGGCGCTCGCGTGCCCAGGCCGGCGGCGCCGCCGTACCCGCGGGGCTGCTGCGCGAGCTCGCCGACCGCCTCGTCGCCGTCCACGGGCAGGCCGACCAGCAGCGGCTCCGCTCGCCCGACGCGCAGGCTGCCGCGCTCGACCGCGCCGCGGGGGAGCGCCTGGCGGCGCTGCTCGCCGAGTACGTCCGGGAGCACGAGGCCTGGACGGCCGCGCGCGACGCGGCCGCGCGCATCCGCGACGAGCACGACGCGCGCGCCGCAGAGGCCGCCTCGATCCGGGCCGAGCTCGAGGACCTCGAGGCCGTCGACCCGCAGCCGGGCGAGCAGGACGAGCTCGCCGCGATCGCGCACCGCCTCGAGCACTCCGAGGCGCTGCGCGCCGAGCTCGCCGAGGCGCACGGCGCGCTCTCCAACGACGAGGACGAGCCCGACGCGGTGACGCTCGCGGGCCGCGCGCGCCGGCTCGTCGAGCGCGCCTCCGGCGACGACGCGGCGCTCGGCGGCGCGCTCGACCTGCTGGTGCAGGCCGACGCGCTGCTGCAGGAGGCATCCTCGGCGATCGTGCGGGCGCTCGACGACCTCGAGCGACCCGAGCGCAGCCTCGACGAGGTGCAGGAGCGGCGCGCCCAGCTCACCGCGCTCGAGCGGCGCCTGGGCCGCACGCTCGAGGAGGCGCTCGAGGCGGCGCCGGCGGCCGCGCTCCGGCTCGCCGAGCTCGAGGGCGACGACGCCGAGCTCGAGCGGCTCGACGCCGAGGAGCGCGCGCGGCACGAAGCGGTCGCGGCGCTCGCCGACCGGCTGAGCGCGCTGCGGCAGGAGGCGGCCCGGCACCTCGAGGCCGCCGTCGGCGAGGAGCTCGCTGCGCTCGCGATGCCGAACGCCCGGCTCGTGGTCGAGGTCGCGCCGACGGATGCGCTCGGCCCGCGGGGCCGGGACCGCGTCACCATGCTGCTCGCGCCCCACCCCGGCGCCGAGCCGCGTCCCGTGCAGCGGGGCGCGTCGGGCGGCGAGCTCAGCCGCATCATGCTCGCGCTCGAGGTGGCGCTCGCCGACGAGAGCGTGCCCACCATGGTCTTCGACGAGGTCGACGCGGGCGTCGGCGGCGCCGCGGCGACCGAGATCGGGCGCCGGCTCGCCCGGCTCGCCGAGCACTGCCAGGTGATCGTCGTCACCCATCTCGCGCAGGTCGCGGCGTTCGCCGAGCGCCACGTGCGCGTCGAGAAGGGCACCGACGGCCGCATCACCGCATCGCAGGTGTCGCCGGTCGAGGGCGAGGAGCGCCTGGCCGAGCTCGCCCGCATGCTCTCGGGCACCGCATCCGAGACCGCGCTCGCGCACGCCCGCGAGTTGCTCGATGATGCGCGGGTCGTGGGTTAGGCTCGAAGCCCGTGAACCACAGTGCAAACGGGACCGCAGCGCCGGCCAAGGTGACCAAGCAGATCTTCGTCACCGGAGGCGTCGTCTCGTCGCTCGGCAAGGGGCTGACGGCCGCGTCGCTCGGCAACCTGCTCACCGCCCGCGGCCTGCACGTGGTCATGCAGAAGCTCGACCCGTACCTCAACGTCGACCCGGGCACGATGAACCCGTTCCAGCACGGCGAGGTGTTCGTCACCGACGACGGCGCCGAGACCGACCTCGACATCGGCCACTACGAGCGATTCCTCGACGTCAACCTCTCGCAGGCCGCCAACGTCACGACCGGCCAGATCTACTCGCGCGTCATCGAGCGCGAGCGCCGCGGCGAGTACCTCGGCGACACGGTGCAGGTCATCCCGCACATCTCCGACGAGATCAAGCGGCGCATGCGCCTGCAGGCCGAGCAGCAGCCGCAGCCCGACGTCATCATCACCGAGATCGGCGGCACGGTCGGCGACATCGAGTCGCAGCCGTTCATCGAGTCGGCGCGGCAGATCCGCCACGAGCTCGGCCGCCGGAACGTCTTCTTCGTGCACGTCTCGCTCGTGCCCTTCCTCGGCGCCTCCGGCGAGCAGAAGACGAAGCCGACGCAGCACTCCGTCGCGACGCTGCGCTCGATCGGCATCCAGCCCGACGCGCTCGTGCTGCGCAGCGACCGGCCCGTGAGCGACGCGAACCGCAAGAAGATCGCGCTCATGTGCGACGTCGAGGAGGAGGCGGTCGTCAACGCGATCGACAAGCCCTCCATCTACGACATCCCCACGATGCTCACCGAGCAGGGCCTCGACGCGTACATCATCGGGCAGCTCGGCCTCGAGGCCGGCGACATCGACTGGTCGCGCTGGCAGCCCGTGCTCGACGGCGTGCACCACCCGAAGCACGAGGTGACGATCGGCCTCGTCGGCAAGTACATCGACCTGCCGGATGCGTACCTGTCGGTGACCGAGGCGGTGAAGGCCGGCGGGTTCGCGAACCAGACCAAGGTCAACATCCGCTGGATCCGGTCGGACGACTGCGAGACCCACGACGGCGCGGCGGCCCAGCTCGGCGAGCTCGACGGCATCATCGTGCCCGGCGGCTTCGGCATCCGCGGCATCGAGGGCAAGCTCGGCGCGCTGAGGTTCACGCGCGAGAACGAGATCCCCACGCTCGGCATCTGCCTCGGCCTGCAGTGCATGGTCATCGAGGCCGCCCGCAACCTGGCCGGCATCGAGGGCGCGTCGTCGACCGAGTTCGACGAGGGCACGCCCGCGCCGGTCATCGCGACGATGGCCGAGCAGGAGCAGCACATCCACGGCGGCGACCTCGGCGGCACGATGCGCCTGGGCCTGTACGAGGCGAAGCTCGCCGAGGGCTCGCTCGCGGCCGAGCTCTACGGCGACACCGTCTCGCACGAGCGCCACCGGCACCGCTACGAGGTGAACAACGCCTACCGCGACGAGATCGCCGCCGCGGGCCTCGCCTTCAGCGGCCTCTCGCCCGACGGGCACCTCGTCGAGTACGTCGAGCTGCCGGGCCACCCGTTCTACATCGCCACGCAGGCGCACCCCGAGCTGCGCAGCCGGCCGAACCGCGCGCATCCGCTCTTCCGCGGCCTCGTCGCCGCCGCCCTCGAGCGCCAGCGCGCCTCGAAGCTCTTCGACGAGACCGACGACGAGACGGCCTGATGCTCGCCGACGCGCTCGGCCAGCAGCCGGTGCTCGCCCGCGAGCAGCTGTTCGCGGGCCGGGTGTGGGACGTCGAGATGCAGGAGTTCGAGCTCGGTGGCGAGCGCATCCGCCGCGAGGTGGTCGTGCACCCCGGCGCCGTGGCGGTCGTCGCGATGAACGAGCGGGACGAGGTGTGCCTCGTGCACCAGTACCGGCACCCGGCCGGCGGCACGCTGTGGGAGCTGCCCGCGGGCCTGCTCGACGTGCACGGGGAGGATCCGCTCGCAGCGGCGCAGCGCGAGCTCGCCGAGGAGACCGACCTCGCCGCGGGCACCTGGCGGACCCTGCTCGACGTCTCGACCACGGGCGGGGGCTCGACCGAGATCATCCGGGTCTACCTCGCGACCGACGTGCGCGAGCTGCCGGAGGCGTTCGAGCGCACGCACGAGGAGGCCGTGATGGAGCGCCGGTGGGTGCCGCTCGCCGAGGTCGTCGACGCGGCGCTCGCGATGCGCCTCCACAACGCGACGCTGCTCTCGGCGGTGCTCGCCCTCGAGGCGATGCGCGCCCGCGGCGCCTCGCCGCACCCCGTCGACGCGCCGTTCGACTGGCATCCGGCCCACCGGCCGTGACCGGTCGGCCATGACGCCCGCGCAGGCGGTCGACCGGCTGCTGCGGCAGCTCGCGATCGAGCGCGGCCTCTCGCAGCACACGGTGGCCGCGTACCGGCGCGACCTCGGCGGCTACCTCGCCGTGCTCGAGGCGCGGGGCGTGTCGGATGCGTCGGCGATCGCCGGCGACGACGTCGCGGCCTTCCGCGCCGCGCTCGCAGACCGCGGGCTGGCCGCGTCGTCGGTCGCGCGCCACCTGTCGGCCGTGAAGGCGCTGCACCGGTGGCTCGTCGACGAGCGGGTGGCCGCCGAGGACGTCGCGAAGGACCAGCGGCCGCCGAAGCTGCCGCAGCGGCTGCCGAAGGCGATCTCGGTCGCGCAGATGCAGCGGCTGCTCGAGGCCGCGGGCGGCGACGACCCCGCGGGGCTGCGCGACCGGGCGCTGCTCGAGCTGCTCTACGCCACCGGCGCCCGCATCTCGGAGGTCGTCGGGCTCGACGTCGACGACCTGGCGGCCACGGCCGACGAGCAGCAGCTCGTGCGCGTGACGGGCAAGGGCGCGAAGCAGCGCCTCGTGCCCGTCGGCTCGTACGCGCGCCGGGCGACGGATGCGTGGCTCGTGCGGGGGAGGGCGGCGCTCGCGGCGAAGGGGCGCGGCACGCCGGCGCTGCTGCTCGGCGCGCGGGGCGGCCGCCTCTCGCGCCAGGCGGCGTGGGAGATCATCCAGCGGGTCGCCGACGAGGCGGGCGTCGAGCACGTCTCGCCGCACACCTTCCGCCACTCGTTCGCCACGCACCTGCTCGAGGGCGGCGCCGACGTGCGCGTCGTGCAGGAGCTGCTGGGCCACGCATCCGTCGCGACGACGCAGATCTACACGCAGGTGACCGCCGACACGCTGCGCGACATGTACACGACGGCGCACCCGCGCGCGCGCTGAGGCTCAACCAGAGGTTGAGATACACGCCGCGCCCGCCTGCGCGGCGAAGGCGCGCGGCGTTCCTAGACTCGGGGGCGTGAGCACGCGCAACGAGACCCTGGCCGGCATGGAGGCACCTTCGCTCGGGCCCACCGGGCGTCCCCACCGCGACTTCCCGCAGCCCGAGCCGCTGCGCAGCCACGGCCCCGCGCGCATCGTCACCATGTGCAACCAGAAGGGCGGCGTGGGCAAGACGACCACGACGATCAACCTCGGCGCCGCGGTCGCCGAGTACGGCCGCCGCGTGCTCGCGATCGACTTCGACCCGCAGGGCGCGCTCTCGGCGGGCCTCGGCGTCGACAACCACGACGCGACGACGATCTACGACCTGCTGCTGAACCCGCGCCTCGACCCGCGCGAGGCGATCCAGTCGACGAGCGTCGAGGGCCTCGACGTCATCCCGGCCAACATCGACCTGTCGGCCGCCGAGGTGCACCTCGTCAACGAGGTCGCGCGCGAGCAGATCCTCTCGCGCGTGCTGCGCCGCGTCGCCGACGACTACGACCTCATCCTCATCGACTGCCAGCCGTCGCTCGGCCTGCTGACGGTGAACGCGCTCACCGCCGCGCACGGCGTGCTCATCCCGCTCGAGAGCGAGTTCTTCGCCCTCCGCGGCGTCGCGCTGCTGAAGGAGACGATCGAGAAGGTGCAGGACCGCCTCAACCCGGCGCTGCAGCTCGACGGCATCCTCGTCACCATGTACGACGCCCGCACGCTCCACGCCCGCGAGGTCATGGAGCGCGTCGTGGGCGCGTTCGGCGACACCGTGCTCGAGACGGTCGTGCGCCGCACGGTCAAGTTCCCCGACGCATCCGTCGCGGGCATCCCGGTCACGCAGTTCGCGCCCGACCACGCGGCGGCGGAGATCTACCGCCAGCTCGCGCGCGAGCTGATCGCCCGTGGCTCCATCGCCTGAGCCCGACGGCGCCGACGAGGAGCGCGGGTTCCGCCTCGCGCTCGACAACTTCGACGGGCCGTTCGACCTCCTGCTGACGCTCATCGGCAACCGGTCGATGGACGTCACCGAGATCGCCCTCTCGCGCGTCACCGACGAGTTCATCGCCTACGTGCGCACCCTCGACACCCGCGAGGAGCTCGAGCAGGCGAGCGAGTTCATCGTCGTCGCGGCGACGCTGCTCGACCTCAAGATCGCGTCGCTGCTGCCCGCCGGCGACGTCGTCGACAGCGAGGACGTCGCGCTGCTCGAGGCGCGCGACCTGCTGTTCGCGCGGCTGCTGCAGTACCGCGCGTTCAAGCAGGCGGCGCTGTGGATGGCCGAGCGGCTCGCCGCGGAGTCGAGCCGCCACGCGCGCTCGGTGCGGCTCGAGGAGCGCTTCCGGCAGCGCACGCCCGAGCTGCGCTGGACGCTGTCGGCCGACGACTTCGCGGCGCTCGCGCTCCTCGCGCTCACGCCGAAGGAGCTGCCGACGGTGGGCCTGACGCACCTGCACGCGCCGCTCGTGTCGATCCGCGAGCAGGCGGCGCACATCGTCGCGCGGCTGCGGCAGGCGGGCACGACCACGTTCCGCGAGCTCATCGCCGGCGAGGCGACGCGCGGCGTGATCGTCGCGCGCTTCCTCGCCGTGCTCGAGCTCTACCGGCACGCGGCGATCACCTTCGAGCAGCTCGAGCCGCTCGGCGAGCTCTCGCTCAGCTGGACCGGCCACGACTTCCGCGACGAGGACCTCGTCGCCCTGGGGGCAGACTATGACCATGCATGAGACGGATGCGCCGGCCAGGGCCGAGGAGGCGGGCGAGGCCGCCGCCGACCGGTCGCACCTGCCGCTCGAGCGCCGCATCGAGGCGATCCTCATGGTCGCCGACGAGCCGCAGGGCGCCGTGCACCTCGCGACGTCGCTGCGCGTGCCGGTGCCGGCGGTGAAGGCCGCGATCGAGGCGCTGCGCGCCGACTACGACGGCGAGGGCGCGGGGCCCCAGCGCGGCTTCGAGCTGCGCGAGGTCGGCGGCGGCTGGCGCGTGTACGTGCGCGCCGAGTACGACGCCGACGCGACCGACTTCGTGCTCACGCAGACGCCCACGCGGCTGTCGCAGGCGGCGCTCGAGACGCTCGCGGTGATCGCCTACAAGCAGCCGATCACGCGCGGCGCGGTCGCGGCCATCCGCGCCGTCAACGTCGACTCGGTCGTGCGCACGCTGCTCGGCCGCGGCCTCATCCGGGAGGCCTTCGCCGACAGCGAGACGGGCGCGATCCACTACGAGACGAGCGAGCTGCTGCTGACGCAGCTCGGCCTCAACTCGCTCGACGAGCTGCCGCCGATCTCGCCGCTGCTGCCCGACGGCGAGGAGGACGTGCTCGCATGACCGCCATCGAGGGAGAGCGCCTCCAGAAGGTCCTCGCGGCCGCCGGCGTCGCCAGCCGCCGCGTGGTCGAGGACATGATCGTCGCCGGCCGCATCGAGGTCGACGGGCGCGTCGTGACCGAGCTCGGCACGCGCATCCGCCCCGACGCCCGCGTGACGGTCGACGGCACCGCGGTGCAGCTCGACACCACGAAGCGCTACCTCATGCTCAACAAGCCCACCGGCGTCGTCTCGACCATGAGCGACGAGCGCGGCCGCCGCGACCTGCGCGAGTTCACCGACAGGGTGGGGGAGCGCGTCTACAACGTGGGCCGCCTCGACAGCGACACCTCGGGCCTGCTGCTGCTGACCAACGACGGCGAGCTCGCGCACGTGCTCGCGCACCCGTCGTTCGGCGTCGAGAAGACCTACGTCGCGAAGGTGCGCGGCGCGGTCGACCAGCGCACCATCCGGCGACTGCTCGACGGCTTCGAGCTCGAGGACGGCGAGATCCACGCCGATGCGGCGCGCCTCATCGGCCGCCCCTCGCAGGGGCACTCGATGGTCGAGCTGACGCTGCACTCGGGCCGCAACCGCATCGTCCGGCGCATGCTCGACCACGTCGGGCACCCGGTCGTCGAGCTCGTGCGGCGCAGCTTCGGGCCGCTGCACCTCGGCACCCTGCGGTCGGGCGCGGTGCGCGAACTCACTAGCATGGAGCGCGGTGCCATCCTCACGCTCTCGCGATCGGCGCCGTAAGCCAGCAGCCAGCAAGGAGCCCTCGTGACCCACCGACTGCGCGGCCCCGTCCGCATCGTCGGCACCGGGCTGCTCGGCACCTCCATCGGCCTCGGGCTCGCCGCCCGCGGGGTCGAGGTGCAGCTCGCCGACGCGAGCCCCACCGCGATGCGGCTCGCCGCCGACTACGGCGCGGGCCGCCCCGCCGAGCCGGGCGACGCCCCGGAGCTCATCGTCGTCGCCGTGCCGCCCGACGTCACCGCGCAGGTCGTCGCCCGCGAGCTCGAGGCGTTCCCGGATGCGGTGGTCGCCGACGTCGCGTCGGTGAAGGCCGTGCCGCTCGCCGAGCTGCGCGCGCTCGGCGCCGACATCAGCCGCTACCTCGGCACGCACCCCATGGCGGGCAGGGAGCGCTCCGGCGCGCTCGCCGGCTCCGGCGACCTCTTCGTCGGCCGGCCGTGGGTGATCGCCGGCCACGACGGCATCTCCTACGAGCGCGGCAGCCTCGTCGACGACCTCATCCTCGACCTCGGCGCCGTGCCGATCGAGTCGACGCCAGAGGAGCACGACCGCGCCGTCGCCATCGTCAGCCACGTGCCGCAGCTCGTCTCCTCGCTCATGGCCGCGCGCCTCGCCGACGCGCCCGACGAGGCGCTGCGCCTCGCCGGCGGCGGCGTGCGCGACGTCACGCGCGTCGCGGCGAGCGATCCGGCGCTCTGGATCCAGATCCTCGGCGCGAACGCGCCGGCGGTCGTCGAGCAGCTGCGAGCCCTGCAGACCGACCTCGCGACGCTCGTCGACGCGCTCGACGACGTCGACGCATCCGGCAGCCGCAAGGCAGTGGCGGATGCGCTGCGGGCCGGCAACGAGGGCGTCGCGCGCCTGCCGGGCAAGCACGGCACGCACGCCCGCTTCACCCGCGTGCAGGTGCGCGTCGACGACCGCCCGGGCCAGCTCGCGCGGCTGCTCGCCGACATCGGCGACGCCGAGGTGAACCTCGAGGACGTGCGCATCGACCACGCGGAGGGCGCCCAGTTCGGCGTCGCCGAGATCACGGTGCTCCCCGAGGCCGTGCAGCGCCTGCACGACGCGCTCGAGGAGCTGGGCTGGCAGGTGGTCGCATGAGCGCCGAGCGCCGAGCGACCGTGGTCGCGATCGACGGGCCCGCCGGCAGCGGCAAGTCGTCGGTCGCGCGCGCCGTCGCCCGCGAGCTGGGCTTCCGCTTCCTCGACACGGGCGCCGCCTACCGCGCCCTCGCCTGGCTCGTGCTCGAGCGCGGCGGCGACACCGACGACGAGCCCACCGTGCTCGCGGCGCTCGAGCGGCTCGGCACGCTCGAGCTCACCGTGGAGCCTGCGGGGCAGCGCGTCGCCATCGACGGGCACGACGTGACCGAGGCGATCCGCAGCGAGCGCATCTCGGCCGCCGTCTCGGGCGTCGCGCGCACGCTCCCCGCCCGCAGCGCCGTGAACGAGCGCTTCCGCGCGATCATCGCCGATGCGGAGCCCGGCATCGTCGCCGAGGGCCGCGACATCACCACGATCGTCGCGCCCGACGCCGACGTGCGGGTGCTGCTCACGGCCGACGAGGCCGTGCGCATCCGCCGCCGCTTCGGCGACGTCGGCGGCGACGAGTTTCAGGTGGGTGCGCGCCTCGCGGCGCGCGACGCCTCCGACTCGAAGGTGATCGACTTCCTGACCGCAGCCGACGGCGTGACCGTCGTCGACTCCACCGACCTGACGTTCGACGAGACCGTCGACGCGATCGTCCGCCTCGTGCGCGACCGCGTCTCATGAGCACGCATTCTGAAGAGGGACCGATGAACGAAGAGATCGAGCACGAGGCCGGCGAGGCCGACGCGTACGAGACCGACGAGGCGCGCGTCTCGGCGCTCCGCGCGGGGCTGTCGGACTACGAGCTCGACGCCGAGGACGCCGCGCTCCTCGAGCTCGCCGAGGCGGGCCCGGATGCCCTCCGCGTACTGCCCGCGCTGCCGGTGCTCGCGATCGTCGGGCGGCCCAACGTCGGCAAGTCGGCGCTCGTCAACCGCATCCTCGGCCGCCGCGAGGCCGTCGTCGAGGACACGCCGGGCGTGACGCGCGACCGCGTCACCTACAAGGCGGAGTGGAACGGCCGGCCGTTCACCGTCGTCGACACCGGCGGCTGGGAGCCCGACGCGCGCGGCATCGACCGCTCGGTCGCGCTGCAGGCGGAGGTCGCGGTCGACCTGGCCGACGCGGTGCTGTTCGTCGTCGACGTGAACGTCGGCCCCACTTCGACCGACGAGCACGTCGTGCGGATGCTGCGCCAGTCGAACCGGCCCGTGCTGCTCGTCGCCAACAAGGCCGACGACGCCCGCCGCGACCTCGAGGCCGCCTCGCTCTGGAGCCTCGGCCTCGGCGAGCCGCACCCCGTCTCGGCCGTGCACGGCCGCGGCGTCGCCGATCTGCTCGACGCGGCCATGGAGCTGCTGCCCGAGGTCTCGGCGGTCGCGAAGGAGGAGCTGGGCGGCCCGCGCCGCGTGGCGCTGCTCGGGCGGCCCAACGTCGGCAAGTCGTCGCTGCTCAACAAGGCGGCCGGCGAGGAGCGCGTCGTCGTCAACGAGATCGCGGGCACGACGCGCGACCCCGTCGACGAGCAGATCGAGCTCGGCGGCCGCGTCTGGCGCTTCGTCGACACCGCCGGCATCCGCCGCCGCGTGCACCTGCAGCAGGGCGCCGACTTCTACGCGACGCTCCGCACGCAGGCCGCGCTCGAGAAGGCGGAGGTCGCGGTCGTGCTCATCGACGTGACGGAGCCCATCTCGGAGCAGGACGTGCGCATCGTCGACCTCGTGCTCGAGTCGGGGCGCGCGCTCGTGCTCGCGTTCAACAAGTGGGACCAGCTCGACGACGAGCGCCGCCGCTACCTCGAGCGCGAGATCGAGCAGGACCTTGGCCACGTCGACTGGGCGCCGCGCGTCAACATCTCGGCGCGCACCGGCCGCCACCTCGAGAAGCTCGTGCCCGCGCTCGAGCTCGCGCTCGACTCGTGGGACACGCGCATCCCGACCGGCAAGCTCAACGCGTTCATCGCCGACATCGTCTCGGCGCACCCGCACCCGCTGCGCGGCGGCAAGCAGCCGCGCATCCTCTTCGCCACGCAGGCGTCGACGAGGCCGCCGACCTTCGTGCTCTTCACGACCGGGTTCCTCGACCCGCAGTACCGCCGCTTCATCCAGCGGCGCCTGCGCGAGGACTACGGCTTCGAGGGCACGCCGATCCAGGTCAACATGCGTGTCCGGGAGAAGCGCGAGCGCCGCTGACCGCGTCGGTCGAGTAGCCGCCGGAGGCGGCGTATCGAGACCGGGGCGGTCGCGTCTCGATACGGCCCTTCGGGCCTACTCGACGAGCGGGGAGCGGGGGAGCGGGTGGCGGTGAGCGGCGCGCTCAGCGCACCTGCCTGGCCCGGAACTGCATGCGCGGGTGCGCGAACGCGTCCTGCGCCTGCACGAGGCGCAGCTCGCGCTCGCCCGACTCGAGGGTCGTCTGCAGCAGGTCGAAGACGCTCGAGGCGGTGCGCTCGAGCGCGGTCGCCGCGGAGCCGGTCTCGCGGTAGTGCGCGGTGAAGACGGCGCTCGTGACGTCGCCGGAGCCGTTGGCCTTGAACGGCAGGTGCGGCGTCTGCAGCAGCCACGCGCCCTCGTCGTCGACCGCGAGCATCTCGATGGTGTCGGCCTCGCGGTCGGGCCGCAGCACGCTCGTCACGAGCACGGTGCGCGGTCCCAGGTCCCGCACGCGGTCGACCGAGTCGAGCGTCGACGCGATGGTGTCCGGATCGGTGCCCGTCATGAACCCGAGCTCGAACTGGTTGGGCGTGAGGATGTCGGCGTGGGGGAGCGCCCGCTCGCGGATGAGCGGCGGGATGGTCGGCGCGACGAAGCAGCCCGACTTCGCGTTGCCCATGACGGGGTCGCACGTGTACGTGGCGGCCGGGTTCGCGGCCTTGACGCGCGCGACGGCGTCGAGCACGACGTCGACGATCTCCTCGCCGCCGAGGTAGCCCGAGAGCACGCCGTCGACGGTGCCGAGCACGCCGCGGTCCTCGATGCCGGCGACGACCGCGCGCACGTCGTCGGCGGGGATGAGCGGGCCGCCCCACGAGCCGTAGCCGGTGTGGTTGGAGAAGTTGACGGTGAGCACGGGCCACACCTCGTGGCCCATGCGCTGGAGCGGGAAGACGGCGGCGGAGTTGCCGACGTGGCCGTAGGCGACGTGCGACTGGATCGACAGGAACCTCATCCCCCGATCCTCCCATCCAGCGCCTCCAGCAGCGTGCCCTGCACGAACAGCACCCAGTCGGCGACGTCGCGGAACTGCGCGATGTCGTCGTCGGTGACGTCCGGATGCAGCTGGCCCGGCTCCTGCGAGGTGCGCACGTGCAGCACGAGCCGCACCTCCCCGAGCGACCGCAGCCACGCATCCGCCCCCTCCTCGTCGACCTCGAGCTCGACGTCGTCGCCGTCGACCTCGGTCGGCAGTGCCGCCTCGAGGTCGGCGACCATGCGGGTCATGGAGCGGATGCGCTCGGCTGCGATGTCGACGGAGGCCAGGCGGCGGAACTCGGCCGCGTCCTGCGGGTCGGCGTAGGCGGCCGGGTAGAGGCGGGCCATCACCGGGTCGTCGGCGATCGCGCGCCCGTCGGCGACCGCGCGGTGCAGGCCCAGCACCTGGCGCCCGAGGGTCGCGAGCAGGTCGGCCTCGTCGACGAGCATCGAGCAGCGTGCGACATCGCCGTCGCGGCGCCACGCCCTCACGGCTGCACCCGCTCGAGCGTCGCGACGAGGCCGTCGGCGTGCAGGCCGGCGACGAGCATCTCCTGCTCCTCCCGGGCGCCGCGCGCGACCTCGGCGCGGCCGTCGCGCTCGGCCTGCGCCATGAGCTCGCCCGCTCGCTCGCGGTCGAGCCCGAAGCGGCGCACGAGCACGTGCACGACGTACGCCTGCGGCGTGATCGGGTCGTCCCAGAGCAGCGTCGCCCAGGCGGTCGGCTCGCTCACCGGTCGACCACCTCGATGCCGGCCGTGGTCGGGCCGAGCACGGTCGCGACGATGTGGTGCGCAGCGGTGTCGGGGCCGCGCCGGTCGATCGCGATGCTCCAGAGCGCGAGCGCGAAGCCGAGCGCGGCGAGCGCGACGCCGAGCCACGCGGGCGCGAGGTAGCCGTAGCCCGCGGCGATGACGGCGCCGCCGAGCGTCGCGCCGAGCGCGTTGCCGACGTTGAACGCCGCGTGGTTCGTGGCCGCGCCGAGCAGCTCGGCCTCGCCCGCGATGCGGATGATGCGGGCCTGGATCGTGGGGGTGAGGGCCGAGCCGGCCCCGCCGATGAGGAAGCCGAGCACGTACATCGCGACCGGGTTCGCGCCGAGCAGCCCGAAGAGCGCGAGCGCCGCGATCAGCAGCGGGAACGCGATGAGGATGGTGCGGCGCAGGCTCCGGTCGCTCGCCCAGCCGCCGACGACGTTGCCGATCGTCATGCCGAGCCCGATCGTCATCAGCAGCCACGCGATCGCCGACTCGGGCAGCAGCGCAACGCGCGTGACGATCTCGGCGGCATAGGAGTAGACGGCGAAGAAGCCGCCGAAGCCGACGCATGCGACCGCGATCATGAGCCAGAGGCGCGGGCTGCGGAACGCGGCGAGCTCGCGCCGCGCGGAGCGCGTCGGGTCGCCCGGCACGCGCGGCAGCGCGACGAGCGCCATCACGAGCGTCGCGGCGAAGATCACCGCGATCGCGGCGTAGGTCCACCGCCAGCCGGCCGCCTGGCCGAGCCAGGTGCCGAGCGGCACGCCGATGACGTTCGCGATCGTCAGGCCCGACAGGGCGAGGGCGATGCCGGCGCCCTGCCTGCCCGGGCCCATGATGCGGGCCGCGAGCAGCGAGGCGACGCCGAAGTAGGCGCCGTGGGGCACGGCGGCGGCGAAGCGCGCGACGAGCGTCAGCTCGAAGGTGGGCATGAGCCCGCTCGCGAGGCTCGCCGCCGCGAAGGCTGCGACGAGCAGCAGCACGAGCGTGCGCTGCGACATCCGGGCCGCCCAGATCGACACGAGCGGCGCGCCCACGACGACGCCGAGCGCGTACGCGGTGATCATCCAGCCCGCGTGCGCGATGCCGACCGCCGGGTCGTCGCCGAAGCCGGGCACGAGCTCGGCCGCGGCGAGGGGGAGGATGCCCATGGTCGCGAACTCGGAGGTGCCGATGCCGAAGCCGCCCAGGGCGAGGGTGAAGAGCGCCAGGACGCGCCGGGCCGGAGAGAGCTGCATGCTGCGTCGATCGTACGCGCGTGCGGCGTCGCGCCCGGCTTGCTACATTGGTCAGGTAAGGCTTGCCTCACCTGAGGCTCAGACACCTCGGAGGCGGCGCATGGCGGGACCGGAGCGCGTGGCGGCGGTGGCCCCTCGGTTCATCGAGCTCGAGGTGCTCGGCGCCCAGCAGGTCTCCCCGCACATCCGGCGCATCACGCTCGGCGGCGACGAGGTCGGCGCGATGACGCCGCAGGGCTACGACCAGTGGTTCCGCTTCTTCATGCGCCGCGAGGGGCAGGACGCCCTGCGGGTGCCCGAGAGCCCCTCCACCTGGTTCCCGCAGTACCTCGCGATGCGCGAGTCGCAGCGGCCGTGGATCCGCAACTACACGGTGCGCGGCTTCCGGCTCGACGCCGGCGAGCTCGACATCGACTTCGTCTGCCACGAGGACCCGGGCCCGGGCGCCGCGTGGGCGCTCGCGGCCGAGCGCGGCGAGCGCGCCGTGCTGCTCGACGAGGGCCTGCTCTACAACGACGACGGCCTCGAGGGCGACCTGCTCATGGTCGGCGACGAGTCGGTGCTGCCCGCGATCGCCGGCATCTGCGGCTCGCTCGCGGACGACGCGCGCGGCACCGCCGTGATCGAGGTCGGCCACCGCGACGACATCCAGGAGTTCGCGCGGCCCGAGGGCCTCGACGTGCGGTGGGTCGAGCGCGGCGGCGTGCGCGAGGGCCAGGCGGCGCTCGAGGAGCTGCGCGGCCTGCGCATGCCCGAGCAGCTCGGCTACGCGTACAACGCGGGCGAGCAGTCGCTCGCCACCGGCGCCCGGCGGCACCTCGTGCGCGAGCGCGGCGTCGACAAGCGGCGCATCACGTTCACCGGCTACTGGAAGCTCGGCAAGTCCTACGTCGACTGAGCGTCGAGCGCCGAAACTTCCGGTGAAGTTTCGCACGGGTGACCATCCGGGCATCCTGACGCCCGGATCGGCCGGTGCCGGCCCATCCGCTTGCCTATCGTGAAGACGTGCCCACCGCAGCCTCACTCCCGGTCGAGAGCGCCCACCAGGCGTGGCTCGACCGCGTCGCCCTGGCCGAGCTCGCCGTGCCGATCATCGGCCGCCTCTACCGGGAGCGCGACGTCGTCACGCACGTGCACGGCAAGAAGCTCGTCAACCAGTCGCCGATCGAGATCCTGAAGGCGCACAAGTGGGCGCGCCGCGTGGGCGAGCGCGTGCTGCGCATCGACGACTCGATGCAGGTGCTGCGCATCGTCGACGAGCTGGGACTCCGCGGCATCTCGCTCGACCTGGGCGTCATTCTCGGCGAGGCGCCCGAGGAGGGCTTCGAGGACTGGGCGCGCGCGCACGTCGCCGCGCTGCCCTCGTGGTCGCAGGACGAGCCCACCGACGTCGTGCTCTACGGGTTCGGCCGCATCGGCCGCCTGCTCGCGCGCATCCTCATCGGCCACGCCGGCAGCGGCCTGGGCCTGCGCCTGCGCGCGATCGTCGTGCGCCGCGGCGGCGACGACGACCTCGAGAAGCGCGCGAGCCTGCTGCGCCGCGACTCGGTGCACGGCGCGTTCCAGGGCACGATCGACATCGACCACGAGGCGGGCACGATCCTCGCGAACGGCACGCTCATCCAGGTCATCTACTCCGACGACCCGACCAGCGTCGACTACACCGCCCACGGCATCCAGCGCGCGATCGTCGTCGACAACACCGGCCGCTGGCGCGACGAGGCGGGCCTCGCGCAGCACCTCGCATGCCCCGGCGTCGAGCGCGTGGTGCTGACCGCACCCGGCAAGAGCCCGCTGAAGAACATCGTCTTCGGCGTGAACCACGACACGATCGCCGCCGACGACACGATCGTCACCGCCGCCTCCTGCACCACGAACGCGATCACCCCGGTGCTGCAGGTGATCGACGAGGCGTTCGGCATCGAGCACGGCCACGTCGAGACGGTGCACTCGTACACGAACGACCAGAACCTCATCGACAACTTCCACAAGGGCGCCCGCCGCGGCCGCTCCGCCGCGCTCAACATGGTGCTCACCGAGACCGGCGCCGCGAAGGCCGTCGCGAAGGCGCTCCCGCAGCTGGAGGGCAAGCTCACCGGCAACGCGATCCGGGTGCCGACGCCCGACGTGTCGATGGCCATCCTCAACCTCACGCTCGGCCACGACGTCGACCGCGACGAGGTCAACGAGCTGCTGCGGCGCACGTCGCTGACCGGCGAGCTGCGGGCGCAGATCGACTTCACCGACTCGCCCGAGGTCGTCTCCACCGACTTCGTCGGCAACAACCGTGCCGGCATCGTCGACGGCCTCGCGACGATCGCGAGCGGCCGGCACCTCGTGCTCTACGTCTGGTACGACAACGAGTACGGCTACTCGTCGCAGGTCGTGCGCGTCATCGAGCACATGGCCGACCAGATGGCGAAGGCCCGGCAGCTGCAGCCGGCCTGACACAGACTTGCCGCCGTCGGGACTCTCCTGGGTGGAGGCCCGACGGCGGCAAACCCCTCCCGCGCATCCGACGCGTCCCGCGCGCATCCGATAGCGTCGTCGGCATGCGCGAGGTGACCGAGACCGAGCTGCGGAGCTGCTTCGTCAACGCGACGCAGCGCGAGCTCGACCAGATGCCGATGCCAGGCCTGCACGAGACGATCTGGGCCGAGCGCGAGTACCTCGGCTGGCGCGACCAGCGGTCGTCGCGCATCGGCTACCTCGTGCACTGGCGCGACGACGAGCTGATCGGCGTGGTGGTGCGCTCGGCCCCCGGCGGCATGCGCCCCGGCATCGCGGCCATGTGCTCGCTGTGCCACTCGACGCAGCCCGCGACGCAGGTGCGCATGTTCAGCGCCCGGCTCGCGAGCCTCGACGGCGACACGGGCAGCTCGATCGGCACGTACATCTGCGAGGACCTCGCGTGCTCGCACATCATCCGCACCGGCCCGCCGCACCTCGTGAGCCCGGAGCGGGTGGCCTCGCGCGGCGCGGCGCTGCTCGGCCGCGTGACCCGCTTCACGCAGCGGGTCGAGCGAGCGTCGCGGGAGGCCTGAGCGTGCGGCGGCTCGACCGCATCCGGAACGTGCGGCCGTGGGGCGGGCCCGCCGTGGACGTCGTGCTCGACGGCGACCGGATCGCGGCCCTGGAGCCTGCCGGGAGCCGGTCGGCGGGGAGCGAGCCGCCCGCGGGCTCTGCGCTGCTCGAGGGGCGCGGCCTGCTCGCGCTGCCGTCGATCGTCAACGCGCACGCGCACGTCGACAAGTCGTGGATGGGCCTGCCGTGGCAGCCGTACGGCGGCGAGGGCGGCACCGACGGCCGCATCCGGCACGAGCGGGCGCGGCGCGACGAGCTCGGCATCCCGAGCGTCGAGCGCACCGCCGCCGTGCTCGACGCGCACGTGCGGCACGGCACGACCGCGCTCCGCACGCACGTCGACGTCGACACCGGCATCGGCCTCAGGGGCATCGCGGCGGTGCGGGAGGCCGTGGCCGCCTACGAGGGTGCGGTCGAGGCGACGATCGTGGCGTTCCCGCAGGACGGCGTGCTGCGACGCCCCGGCGTGCTCGCCCTGCTCGACCGGGCGGCCGCCGAGGGCGCGGAGCACATCGGCGGGCTCGACCCGGCCTCCATCGACCGCGACCCCGTGGGGCAGCTCGACGCGATCTTCGACCTCGTGGCGCGCCACGGCTGCGGCCTCGACATCCACCTGCACGACGCGGCCGAGCTCGGCGCCTTCCAGCTCGAGCTGATCGTCGAGCGCACGCAGCGGCTCGGGGTCGCCGGCCGCGTGAACATCGCGCACGGCTTCGCGATCGCGCAGCTGCCCGACGCGCGCCGTCACGACCTGCTGCAGGCGATGGGCGAGCTCGGCATCACGATGACGACGGTCGCGCCGCTGCGGATGGCGCAGCTGCCCATGGCCGAGCTCGACGCGGCCGGTGTCGGCCTCGCCTTCGGGACCGACGGCATCCGCGACCTCTGGAGCCCCTACGGCACGGGCGACACGCTCGGCATCGCGTGGCAGTTCGCGCGGGCCTCGTCGATCGTGCGCGACGACGACCTCGCGCGGGTCGTCGAGCTCGCGACCCGCGACGCCGGCGCCTTCGTCGGCCGCGCGGTGCACGACCTCGTGCCGGGCGCGCGTGCCGACCTCGTGCTGCTCGACGCCGAGCACGCCATGGACGCGCTCGTGCGGGTGCCGCCGCGCCTCGCCGTCGTCGGCGGCGGCCGGCTGCTGCACGAGGCCGTATCGTCGAGCGGGTGAGCGACGACGCCGAGAAGACCCCGCAGCCCGCGAAGACCGATGCGCCCGAGGTGCACGTCGCCGACGACCTGGTCGTGACGCACCACGAGCTCGAGACGCCGGGCGGCACGCTGCGCTACACGGCCCGCGCCGGTCGCGTGGTGCTGTGGGAGGAGAAGGTCGAGTCGGAGGTCTTCCGCGGCAGGAAGCCGCGGGCGCAGATCGCGATCACCGCGTACACGCTCGACGACGCCGACCCGACGGAGCGGCCCGTGACCTTCGCGTTCAACGGCGGCCCGGGCTCGGCGAGCGTCTGGCTGCACATGGGCGTGCTCGGGCCGAAGCGGGTCGTGATGGGGGATGCGGGCGAGCTCGCACCGCCGCCGTACGCGGTCGTCGACAACCCCGAGTCGCTGCTCGCCGTGAGCGACCTCGTCTTCATCGACCCCGTCTCGACCGGGCGCTCGCGCCCCGTCGAGGGCGAGAAGGCCAAGGACTTCCACGGCTTCACCGCCGACATCGAGTCGGTCGCCGAGATCATCCGCCAGTGGGTGACGGCGCAGGGCCGCTGGCTGAGCCCGAAGTTCCTCGCGGGGGAGTCGTACGGCACCACCCGCGCGGCCGGGCTCGCGCAGCTCCTGCAGGAGGAGCTCGGCATGTACCTGAACGGGCTCATGCTCATCTCGAGCGTGCTCGACTTCTCGACCGCCAACTTCGAGCGGGGCGGCGACCGCGCCCACGCGCTGTACCTGCCGTTCTACGCCGCGACCGCCTGGCGGCACGGCTTCCACGAGGGCCGCGAGCTCGCCGACGTCGTCGACGAGGCACGCGCCTACGCCGCGCGCGACTACGCGTACGCGCTCTCCCAGGGCTCCCGCCTCACGGCCGAGGAGCGGGCGGATGCGGTGGCCGCGGTCGCGCGCCTGACCGGCCTGTCGGAGTCGTACGTCGACGGCGCCGACCTGCGCATCGAGCACTGGCGCTACTTCGGCGAGCTGCTGCGCGACCGAGGGCTGACGGTCGGCCGGCTCGACTCCCGCTTCACGGGTCCGGCGGCGAGCGGGATCGCCGAGCACATGGACGCGGATCCGTCGATGGACGCGATCCTCGGGCCGTACTCGGCCGCCTACCAGCACTACCTCCACCACGACCTGGGCGTGCGCGACTCCGGCCCCTTCCACGTGTTCGGCAAGGGCGTGAACGAGGGCTGGAGCTACAAGGAGTTCGAGAACGCGCCCGTGTACGTGCTCGACCGGCTCTCGCGCGCGATGCGGCAGAACCCGCACCTCGCGGTGCACTTCGCGTACGGCTGGTTCGACGGCGCGACGCCGTTCTCGGCTGCCGAGGACTCGGTCGCGCACCTGCGCATCCCGGAGGCGCTGCGCGAGAACCTCGAGCACCGCTACTACGAGGCCGGGCACATGATGTACGTGCACGAGCCGTCGCGGCAGGCCCAGTCGGCCGATCTCGCGGACTTCGTGCGGCGACGCTCCGGCCGCTGACGCGGCGACGCGCTCAGAAGGGCTGGTCGCCCTGCGGCGCGGCGACGCCGAGCGGCAGGCCCCACTCCGGCGGCTCGCGGAACCTCGGGCCCACCGCTGGCGGCTCGTCGACGTAGCGCTCGCCCATCGGCGAGCGGAACTCGAGCACGCCCGGGCTCGTCTGGCGCACCTTCCAGCGCCTCGCGCCGGCGAGCGCGGCGCCCTTCAGCACGTGGTGCCGCCTGCAGAGGTGCGCGAGGTTGTCGGTCGTCGTCGTGCCGCCGTCGATCCAGGGGATCGTGTGGTCGAGGTCGCTGCGGCTCGCCTGCGCGCAGCAGCCGGGCCATCGGCATCGCTGGTCGCGCTGTCGCAGCAGGCGTCGCAGCCTCGTGCCGGGCACGTAGGCGTCGGTCGCCACGACGTGTCCGCGGAGCGGATCGGTGAAGAGCCGGATCCACGCGGTCGCGTCCGCCGCGAGCGCCCGGGCGGTCTCGGGATCGACCGGCGCGCCGCTCGCGAGTCGGGCGACGTCCTCCGCGCCGTTGCCGGTGAGCACCGACGCCGGCATCACGATGCTCACCTCCGCGCGGATGCCCTCGATCGCGGCGGCCGCGGGCTCGCCGGTCAGCAGCAGGTCGCACAGTGCATCGGCGCGGCGCTCGTCGATGCCGCGCGGATCGTCTCCGTCGGCCGCTCGCGCCAGCTGCGTGAGCCGGTCGCGGATGCCGTGGGCCAGCAGCGTGGGCACGATGGCACGCACCATGCTCATGCCGTCGTCGAGATCGGTGATCGTGACGCCGCGCAGCTCACGGGCCGTGCGGTGCCGCTCGGCGAGGGGCTCGGCGAGGTGGCGGTCGAGCTCGCGCCTCGCGAGCGTGCGGAGCCTGCCCGGCGTCGTCGTCTCGGCGTGGGGGAGGAGCGCGGCCTCGAACGCCGCTCGGGCTCCCGGCTCCTGCAGCGCCGCCCCCACCTCGCAGATGACGCGCACGTGGCCGCTGTGGATGCGCGCCTCGCCCCACGCCGCGACGGTGCCCGGCCAGCGGTCGCGCCTGCTCATCGCCTGGGCGACCTCGGCCTCGACTGCTCGGTCGCTGCGACGCTGGCGCAGGGCGAGCTCGCAGGCGAGGTCGCGCACGGCGACCGCGGAGTCGAGCCGCTCGTCGTGCGCGCTCTCGACCGCCATGCCGCCGAGGCCGGCGAGAAGGTGCGCGCGCATCGCCTCGAGCGACGCGATCGCGGCGTCGATGTCGACGACCGCGTGGATGGCGGCCGCGCGCAGCGCGTCGTGCGGAGAGGGCCGCACGAGCTCCTCGAGGTGCCCGGCCTGGGCCGGCTGCCGCTCGCCCTCGGACGCACCGGGTGTGCGGCCACGGAGCCACACCGGACCCTCGAGCGCGGCGGGATCCAGCGGGATCCTCGGCTGCGGCGACTCCGGCGTCATGCGTGCACTCTCGCACGGGCCACTGACACGGGGTGCACTGCCGACAGTCCCGGACGAGCGCGCTGCGTGCCAGCTGCGGCGCACCCGCCGCCCTGCGAATGCGCTAGTCTGTTGCAGTTGCCTTCGGGCAGCTCGATCGCGAGATCGACGGGCTGTGGCGCAGCTTGGTAGCGCACTTGACTGGGGGTTAAGGGGTTTACCCTCCCGGACAGCCCGAATAACTGAAAATTGAATGCCACGGGCTGTGGCGCAGCTTGGTAGCGCACCTGACTGGGGGTCAGGGGGTCGCAGGTTCAAATCCTGTCAGCCCGACGGAAAAGCCCTGATGAGAAGCTATTTTTATCAGGGTTTCGTCGTCTCTGTGAGTAGTTTCTGTTGGTCCCCCTCTGGTTCCCTTTCGGATGTGTCAGCGTGGAATGGAGTCCGCTCCGGAGCCTCTTGGGCGTGCAGCCTGTGGATAAGGGGACCAAAAGGGGACCAGAACGCCCCGTGGACTCATCCGGCGCACGCTAGAGCGACCGGGGCGGACGGGCCCTGCCGCTGGTCTTGGCCGAGCGGGCGAGGAAGGCGTTGGCCTGTTCGGCCGCGGAGGCGAGATGCCGGTCGTCGGGGTGCAGGTAGCCGCGGGTGGTCTCGACGGAGGCGTGGCCGAGGATGTCTTGGAGCACATGTAGCGGGATGCCGGCGTCGGCCATCCAGGTCGCGCCGGTGTGCCGGAGCCCGTGCCGGGTGAGATCGGGCAGGCCGAGGTCGCTGACGATCTGGTCCCAGTTGGTCGCGTCCCGCACGGTCGCGGTGGTGAGCGCGCCGCCTTTAGGGCCGACCAGCAGCCGGTCCTCCGGCTCTTTGCCTTCGGCGAGACGTTCGAGGATCGGCCGCAGCGGGTCGAGGATCGGGACGCGGCGCTCCTTGCGGCCCTTGGTCTGCTTGGTGACGAGCCCGCCCTTGCCGGGGTAGGTCTGCCGGGCGATGACGACGAGGTTCTTGTCGAAGCGGACGTCGCCGGCCTGGAGTCCGGAGACCTCGGAGGAGCGCGCGGCCAGGAGCGCGGCGAGCATGACGAAGTCCGAGTAGGACTGGTCCACCTTGCCGCACGCATCCGCGAGCCGCATCAGCGTGCCCAGGTCGGGGATGGCGTGCGCGCGGGGCGATGCCTGCTCGGCAGGCTGGATGCGGAAGGCGTTGCGGTTCAGGCTGCGCTTGGCACGGTTCTTCGCCGGGTTGATGGCGATGAGCCCGTCCCGCACGGCCTCGTCGAGGACGCGCACAAGCGGCGCGATCGAGTTCTTGATCGTGGATGCTCCGTGCCGTTTCTCCCAGGCGTCGATGGTGCGGTCGATGACCCCGGCGGTGATCTGCGTCACCGGCAGGTGCCCGAGCGCGGGCAGCACGCGGAGCTTGAGCCCGTACCCGTAGGTCTCCCCGGTGGAGGTCGGGTCCAGGCCGCGCGCCCAGCGGTCGCCGATCGTGGTGACGAACTCGGTGAGCGTCATGGACACGTCCATGCCCTTGGCCGACGAGTGCCGCAGCGAGTCGAAGAACGCATGAGCCGCAGCCTCGTTCGCGACGATCTCCGAGCGGATGACCCGGCGCTTGCTGACGGGGTCGGTCCAGCGGGCGCGGGCGCGGATACCGTAGGAGCGGCGTTCCATATCGGTGGATATCTTCACGCCGACCGGCGGCACCGGCCTGGGCTGAGCCTGCGGGAGCGGCTCAGCCTTCCGGGTCATGGCCGCGCTCCAAGCCCGCCAGCCAGGCATCGACCGCATCGATCCGGTACCTGGCGATGCCGCCGAGGCGCAGGAACGGCGGCCCCTGACCGGCAGACCGCCACCTCGACAGAGTCGACTCGGACACCTTCAGGTAGGCGGCGATCTCCCGGCTGTCCATCAGCGGCGAGACCGAGATCGTGCCGGCCGGCTCGCTCACGACAGCTCCCCCGTCTCGGGGTCCAGGCCAGCGTAGAACTCGTCCTCGGCCTGGCGGCGGACGGCGACGTCATTGAGGACGAACTGCACGAAATCCTGGTCGCGGTGAGCGATGATCCGATCCTCGACCGGCTCGGCGGGGTCCTCACCCGGCCAGGCGGTCTGCCTCGTCGGCCGGTCACGGTCCAGGCGAGTGCCGGAGGCGGTGACCCATTCGCGTAGCCGCTGCCGGGCGTCGGCGAAGTCTCGATGCCATCCGAGCGGTGCGGAGCCGTTCTGCTCGGGATCGTAGGCGCACAGCCAGTGCAGATGCAGCGCGCTCAGTTCCCACAACAACTCGGGATGCCGGTGCCAGAACGGCGGGATCACCGAGGCGGGGAGCCCATAGGTGCGGCGCAGCCAGTCGACCCAGCGGTTGAGCTCCAACCATTCGGCTTCCGCCTCCTCGGCGGTGAGCAGGTTCCAGTTGATCGGGTGCGGCGGCTCCGGGATCAGGGGTCCGTCCAGTTCGTCGGCTGGGTCGCCGGCCGGCGCGTCAGGCTCAGGCGTGATGTCGTCATCGGTCACGGTGCTCGCCTCACATCGACCGAGCGGACGCCGATCGCCCCGACGCCCGCGGTGCGGTGAACTCCGCAGGCATCTCTCGGCTGCGGCTACTCGACCGGGAGTCGATCGTGGCGGCGGGGCCGGCCTGTGCGGATCGTTCCGCGTCGCTGCGGCGCCGGCCGATCTTCCAGAACTCGAACTCCTGACCCTCGACCGCCTTGCCGTCCTTGTTGCCGTACATGACGTCACGGATGCGGCCCTCGGCGGTGAAATTGTCACCCTTGGCGAGCAGCGCCGCAGCCTCCTTGGCGGCGGCGTCGTAGGCGACGATCGGCATGTACTGGGTGGGGAGCTTCGTGAACGTCCCGTCCGGCTCCTTGCGAGCTTGCTTCTGCCCGGCGCGGGCATAGAACCTCAGCGTGCCGTCGTGGGTCGTGCTCATCCTCGGCTCGGTGGCGATGTAACCCGAGAACGATTCGTACGTGTGGATAGCCATCCGACCCTCCTCCTGATGTTCGCGGCGACCTCACGTCCGGGTCGCTCTGTCAGGCAGGAGCGCCAGCGCTCTCCTACGCGCGGCGTTGCAGCAGAGACTCGATGCCGGCTTGGTCCGCACGGAGCTGGGCCGCGTCGGGCCGGTTCATCCAGGCGCGCATCCGGGTCACGATGGGCGGTGCGGAGCGCAGGAGGACGAGGGCGGTGCCGAACGGGAGGGTGCGGATCGTGTCGGGCGGCATGATCGGCACGCGGCGGATCGAGCGTTGCGCGGAGCGGGAGCCGCGGTCTCCGATGGTGGTGGAGTCGGTCAGCTCGTCGCGTTCGCCGATGAGGGTGGTCAGGTCGTGCAGGTCCTTCGAGTTGGAGGCGCCGCCGAGGATGATCTTGACGATGCTCGCGTCCCATATCGCGCCGGCGGCGTTCTCGGACCACTTCTCCCGTGCCTGGGCGAGTGATTGCAGGACGGGCATGGTGGTGATCCCGGTGCCGCCGCCTTCGGCCATGAGCGTCGGTAACGAGGGCAGGGGTGCGAGGTTGCCGACTTCATCGAGTGCGAGCAGCAGGGGCGGGTCGAGGCGGGCGCCGGGGCTGGTCGCGGCGATGTGCCGGGCGGCTTCCACGAGGTCTTCCACGAGCGCCGCGACCAGGGCTGCGGAGTTGTTCGCGCCGGCCCCGGTGGCCAGCAGGTAGAGGGTGCCTTTGGCGCGGAGGAACGCTTCGGGGTCGAAGTCCTCGCCCTCGCGCGGGCTCACGGCGTCGAGCACCCGTGGGTCTGCGAGTGCGGCGAGCGAGAGGGAGACACCCTGCCAGATGGAATCGCGGGTGCGGGGGTCGGAGTCGATCATTGCCTGCAAGGAGTCCGCCCATCCGGTGGCGGCCCTCGGGGTTGCGGTGAGGATCGCCACCGCGTCGGCGGCGGCCGAGGGGTCGAGGGTCCAGCGGAACAGCTCACCCGGTGGCCGATGATCAAGTGCTGCGGCGTGGAGCAGGGCTTGGAGGGCGGTGCGGGTCTTGCCCTCCCAGAACCCGCCACCTTCGACGCCGCCGGCCGACAGCCCGGTCCCGGCGGCGAGCCCAGAGGCGCGGATCATGGCAGTGAGGGGGTCCTCGCACCCTCGTATGGGCGACCAACGCAATCCGGCTGGCACGCCCTCGGCCAAGTGCTGGGGATCGAACACCGCGACCGGGCCGACCTTCTCACGGGCGCGGAGGGTCGCGGTGAGGTTGTCTGGCCGGGTGCTGGTGGTGACCACCGCGCCGGGCGCGTCCAAGATCATGTTGGACACGACGAACATGCCCTTGCCACTCCGGGGTGGGCCGAGCAGGAGGATCGAGTCCTCCACGGATGCCCATACGCCTGTGCCGCGTGAGGTCCCGATCCGGTAGCCGACATCCTCCGGTCGTGGGCGGTCGAGGGAGGGGCGTAGGTGCCCGGCGCGATGCAGCAGCGCCTTCGGTGAGGCGGCGCGCGCGACCTCGCCGCGGGTGGCAATCCCGGCGATGCGGTACGGGTCGGTCTTGGCCTGCCGGCCGTGGTCGCGCAGCAGCCGCCATGCCCACCAGCCCAGCACGCCGCTGACGAGGATCAGCACGGCGGCGGTGATCCAGTACGCGACCGCGTTTAGCCCTGGCGCGGCCAGGGGTACGGCGGGGTCGGTGGGGTTCAGGAGCACGCCCAGCCCAGCCTCAACGCCGCCGGTCGGCTGGTTGGTGCCGGTGATCCATGCGGCGACGGAGCCTGCGCCGCGGAGGATGCCGGCGAGGATCGCGGCGGCGATGAGGAGCCCGATGCCGAGGTTGCTCAGCTCGTCCCCGAGCGACCCTGCCGGGCGCGGGGTGCTCATTCGGGGTGTCCGATGGTGAGGGTGCCGGAGACACGGCCGAGCAGGATGACCTCGTGGGTCGGGCTCGCGGCGAACTGGTCGGGGGTGAGCAGGCCGCGCATGGTGCCGTTAGGGGCGGCGTCGCCGTGGGCGATGACGACCGCGACCGCGACATCCTCGCCGGGCACGAACCCCTCCCCGTGGAGCGTGACAAGTGATGGTGCGGCGCGGGGAGCCGGTGTCTCGGGGCCGGGTCGGCGGCGTGTGGTCGGGGTGATGATGTCGGTGAACACGGTGCCGTCCGCCTCACGGACCTCGACCCGCACCGGGCAGCGTCGCTGCTCGGTGAGCCGGTCGAGCACCTGCGCGAAGGAGTCGCGCCGCCACGGCGGGGCGAACGGCTCCGGCTCGTGCGATGTTCCGTCGACGGTGACAGTCATCGTGCCGTCCGCGGCCACGGTCATGACGACGTGCGGCAGCACGACCGGCACCGCTTCCTCCTCTAGGCGCGGCTCGGATGAGGTGCGCCTGTAGCGGGGCCGGGGCATCACGCCTCACCTCCCGAGGAAGGAACTGTCGCAAGGGGTGATGGTTCGTCAGTCTCAGTGAACTTCGGGGTTCCGCCGGTCATGCGGCTGGTGGTGTCGAACGCGGCGAGCTCGGCGGGGTGGAGCTGGTGCTGCACGACGAAGGAGCGGTCCTTGATCCGCCACAGCCCTTGGCCAGTGCCCAGGCCCGGAAGCAGCTTCTGCTCGGTGCCGGTCAGCCCGAGCGCGGCGGCGGTCGAGCCGAGCTGATCGGGTTCCTGCCGGTAGATCACCCGTGTCTCGGCGTTCGCCAGCAGCGAGGAGGCGAGCGCCCGCATCGCGGTCCCTGCATCGCCGACGTTCTCCAGGTCGGTCAGTTTGTGGAAGATGAGCATGTTCGCGATCCCGAAGTGGCGGGCGAGCCGCCATTGCGCGTCCATCCTTCGCAGCAACGACGGGTAGGCCATCAGGCGCCAGGCTTCGTCGTACACGACCCACCGCTGACCGCCGTTCGGGTCCGACAGCGCCGACTCCATCCACGCCGAGGAACAGGTCATCAGCACCGAAATCAGGGTGCTGTTCTCCGCGACCCGCGACAGGTCGAGGGACACCATCGGCAGCGACGGGTCGAACCTGACGGTGCTCGGCCCGTCGAACAGTCCTTGGAGGTCCCCGGCCACGAGCCGGCGCAGCGCATGGCCGACGAGCCTTCCGTCCTCTGCGAGCCGGCCGTCCTCGTCGTCAGCGGCGTTCGGGGTCAGGATGCGGTCAACGACCATTGGGAGGATCGGCACCTCCGCTGACCGCACGGCATCCCGCAACGCCAGGTCGATGGACGTGTGCTCCAGCGGCGTCAGCGCCCGGTCCAGCACGGTCTCAGCAAGCGCGCCGATGAGGTCACGGCGACGAGACGCGACCTGTATCGCCCACTCCGCATCCGACACCGTGGACGGTCGGTGCCCCTCATCGAGCGGGTTGAGCCGGTTGCTCAGCCCGTGGCCCAGCAGGATCGCCCGGCCGCCGACAGCTTCCGCGATCCCGGAGTGCTCGCCCTTCGGATCGCAGGGGATGTAGACCCGACGCCCGAACGGCAGCGACCTCGTGTAGAGGGACTTCGCCAGGCTCGACTTGCCCGAGCCGACGATCCCGGCCAGCACCATGTTCGGGGCGGTGATGAGGCCGCGCTGATACAGCACCCACGGGTCGTAGACGAACGAGCCGCCGGAGTAGAGGTCTTGCCCGACGAACACCCCGGCAGAGCCGAGGCCGGCTTCGGCCAGGAACGGGTACTGCCCGGCCAGCGTCGCGGACGTGTCCTGGTGCTTGGGAAGCCGGAACCGGCCCGGCGTGCGCAACGCCGCCGGCCCCGGCTCACCCGCGGCGGGCAGATAGGTCGTGGCGCGCCGCTCGGCCCGTTCCGCCTCCCACCGCGCCCGCGCCTCCGCCTTCCGCCGCGCCCTGGCGTCGGCCCCGACCTGCGCGGCTGCCCGCCGACGGGCCTTGCGGTGCTTGCGACGCTCGCCGTTCGGGCCGACGAGCACGCTGGTGTGCAGCCGCCCTTCCTCGCTGCCGGTCACAGCGACAGCCCCACGCCGGATGCGGCCGAGTGTGGCGCGCGGGCGAACCAGTCGGTCGCGTCCCGGCGGGCGCTCCGCGCGGACGCGCCCACGGCGGTCTCCGGGATGGGCTCAGGGGTGTCGATGCCGAGCAGGACCGGATCGGGCAGCGCCTCGTGCTCGCGCAGCAGGCTCACGTGCCCGAGGAACGGGCTGTAGGTCAGCTTGTAGACATCCCTGGTGGCGGCCCGGTCCAGCGCCCCGGAGGGCGGGGTGTCGTAGACGTACCCGTTCTCCAAGGCGGCTTGGGTGGTCTCCTCGCCGTAGTCGTATCCGGCCAGGTGCTCGATCGCGGCGTCGGTGCCGTCCCGGTTGATGAGGTCCAGCACCTCGTCGGCCTCCTCGCCTTGGAGGAACACGACGCTGATCCACCGCGAGGCGACTTGTTCGGACTCCGCGAGTTGCGGGCCGTGCTCGGCCAGCTCGCTCAGGGCATCGGCGTTCTGACGTGCGGCCTCCGCGGTCCAGGAGGGGAACAGTCCCTCGTTCTCGGGATGCGTGCCGGGGTTGTCCAGGGCGTACTGGCGGGCCTCGCCCGCGGCCCCGAGGAACCCGGCCAGCTCGCGCAGCGCCCGGTCGGGTTCGACCGGGGCTCCGGCGCCGGTGAACAGGTCTCGCCCCTCGATCGCCTCCCCGGTCCCGGTGTCCTCGATGCGGTAGGCGTAGCGCTGGTGTTCTCCCAGCGGCGTGTCGGTCCACACCGTCAGGACGAGCGTTCCCGCCTGCGTCGTTGTCCGCGCGGTCTCGCTGACGCCGGCGGTCTCTGCCGCCGGATGCCAGGCGATGCGGCCGGAGTGCTGGGAGGCGGCGTCCAGCCGCCACTCCACGGTGTCCAGCAGCGTGCCGGCCTGGTGCAACTCGTCGGCGGCGGCGAGGGCAGCGGTCGCGCCGGCGGCCTGGTCGCCGGCGTCGTCGTCCGCGCGGCCGCGATAGGCGATGTGTGTGCTCGCGAGCTGGTCGAGCACCCGCCGCAGCGATCGCACCCCGGCGAGCAGATCGCCGATCACGGCGTAGGTGTCGGCGGGATCATCGAACGTACGGGTCGCGTGGGCGAGGCCCCGTAGCGCTGCGGCGGCTTCGGCGGCGTCCTTCAGCGGGTCGGCGAAGGTCGGCATGTTCGGCTCCTCACTCGTGGGATTGGGGTCGCCTGGCAGGAGCGCCAGGACGGGTCAGACGGTGCGGCACAGCGGGAGCGCGGCGACGGTGAACGCTTGGGCCTGTTGGCCGACGAGGCGGCGGGTTTCGCAGGAGGCTTGGATGGCGGCCTGCTCGATCGCGGCGACGGCGGTGTCGAGCTCGTCCACGGTCGGCGCGGAGACGGAGATGAGGCCGGTGACGCGCAGGACGCCGTGCCCGGCGGTGAGGTCGGCTTCCTGCTGGAGCACGTCGTCGAGCTCGGCGGTGGAGGCGGCGTCCTCGACCTGCCCGATCTTGCGGCGCTGGGTGGCGTCGCTGATGAGCTCGGTCTTCTTCTTCCTCAGGTCCCTGGCGGCCTGGTCGGCCCGTACCGGGGTGTAGTGCAGTGAGAGGGTGCGCAGGATGCCGTTGGACAGCACCAGCGGGGCGAGGAACCCGGGATACACCTGCGAGCGGGGCCACTCGCTGATCCATAGCACCGCATGGAATGCGCTGTCGGAGTGCAGCCGGTCCCAGGTCTCGGTGACCGCGACCGGGCCGGCGGTGGCGAGGTCGCGGCCGAGGGTGCCGTGCCGTTCCAGCGCGGGGCCGGCGGCGGGGTCGTAGGCGGAGCGGAGGATGACGGCGACCTCGCCGGGGGTGAGCCACCCGGTCGAAGCGAGCTCCGCCGCCCGGAGCGCCGTGGTGAGGGTAGTCATCTCCTGCCGGAGCACCGCCGCGGCCCCGCGCATCCCGCCCCCGGAGGTCCTGATCTGGCGTGCGGCGGCCTTCATGTCCAGCGCCATGCTGATCGTCGTCGCGTGCCGTTCCCCGGCAGGGCCGGCCCGCTCGATCAGCTCCGCATAGGTGGTGGCGGCCCAGGAGCCGTCATCGGTGCCGTGCGTGCGCCACCACTCCGCCAGTCCCGTGCCGGAGTCGGGCAGGGTGCGCTCGGAGACTTGGACGCGGGCGATGCGCCCCGACCGGCACGCGGCGGCGAGGACGCGGCCCCAGCCGGAGACGCGGCGCTGCTGCTCGCCGGGATCGAGGAGCACGAACGCCGGATGCGAGACGCCGAGGATCGCGGTGAGGGTCTGGGCGTGCGGGTCGTGGATCATCGCCGCCCCGGTCTCGGGGTCCTCCCACTCCCGCAGCGCGGCCGCGTCGCCGGGCAGGGCGAGCGTCCCGGCAGGGCGAGGCTTGATGACCCTGCGGCGGTGGACGAGCTGCCCGAGATAGGTCCGGCCCACCCAGCGGGCGACGATGGGCACCCACTCGATCACCTTCCGGCCCCCGGCCGGGATCACCGCGAGCAGCGCGGCCGTGCCCCATACCGGGCTGGCCCAGGCAAGTCCCATGCCGCCGCTCGTGTAGAGGGCGGCGACGACGGTGAGGATCGCGATGCCGAGCGCGACGAGCTGCGGCACCGACAGACCGAGCATGACCCCGCGGCGGGCGAGCCGGGAGAACTGCACCGGCGACAGCGCATAGCCGGTGTTCTGCTTGTCCGTGGACATCCGGGTTACTCCTTCCCAGGCCGGCCCGGCTTGGCAGACGGTGGCGGCGGGTCCGAACGACGCGACGGCGACGCGGAGCGTGGTGCCTGGCGGGCGGGCGGGCTCGCCTGCGCCGGCGGCACCGGCGGCGGGGATGCCTGCTCGCCGGCGGCCCCGGCGTGCCCCTCGGCCGCGCCGCCGACTGCGGCTCCGGTCTTGGGGCCGGCGGTGGCCGCGCCCTTGACGACAGCGGCCCCGGCGACCGCGGCGGCACCGACCGGGCCGGCCGCAGCTCCCGCACCCGCGGCACCAGCACCAGCACTCGCCCCAGCCCCGGCGCCCGCGCCACCACTGGCTGCCGCGCTCGAGCCCGCCTTGGCGGCAGACGCGCCTCCCGCCGCAGACGTACCGCCCGCCGGTGCGCCGCTGCCGGTGCCGGTCTTGCCGGTGGGCGGGCTGCCGCCGTCGAGCACCTTCTTGGCGCTGTCGCCGGAGGGTGCGGCCGGGACCGGGACGGGGCGGTTCAGCGCTGACTTCGCCTCCTGCTCGCTCGACATGGCGTGGTACATGTCGAAGCCCACGAAGGACAGGAACTTATAGGTGATGTACGGGGCGAACGCGGCGATGAACATCAGCACCACGCCTGCGATGGGATCGCTGATGGAGGCGAGGTCGGCCTCGATCGGCGCGGAGACTTGGGCGATGGCGACGAGGAAGATCACGACCAGCACGAGCTTGGAGAAGATCAAGGCGATCACGAATGTCGCCCACTTGGCGAACCAGCCCTTGGTCGCATCCCACGTCGCCCCGGCCAGCGCAATCGGGCCGAAGACGATCGCCACCAGCAGCAGCGCCTTGCGGATCAGCAGGGAGAACCACACGGTCGCCGCCGCGGAGATGGCGAGGCCGGCGAGGAAGATGGTGATGATGGCGCCGACGCCGGGTGCGGCGATGTTGATCCCGACCAGGCCGGCGGCGAGCAGGGCGATCCGGTCGCCCATCCCTTCCATCGTGTTCCCGGTGGCCTGCACGATCCCCACGGCGAGCTGGTCGGTGACTTCCAGCAGCAGCGCCGTGAGCGTGATGACCAGGAACGACCCCAGCACGGACTTGGCGAGGCCGAGTGCGGCGCGGGACAGGGCGGTGGGGTCGCGGTGGATGAGGCCGGTGATGAGTTGCAGGCAGAAGAACACGAGCATCACGAAGACCGCGACGCCGAACAGGACGTTGTAGACGCCGATGTACTCGGGGCTGGTGACATCCACGAGGGTGGTGGTGTCGAACACGGACCAGACGGCCTCGAACAGCCAGCCGGCGGCGGCGCCCATCGCCTGGGCGAGCCAGTCGAACGGGGCCGCGACCAGGGAGGCGATGCCTTCGCCGACGAAGCCACAGACCTCGGAGATGACCGGGATGTCGCAGACGCTCATCGGCCCGGTCCCCGGTGATCCGTCGTCCGGGTGCGCGGGTTCATACGGCTTGGCCCACGTTCCAGAAGAAGTTGACCAGCGTCACCGAGGCACCGCAGATGATCGCCGCCCCGCAGGAGACGAGGACGCCGACCTTCCCGCGTGAGGCGAGGTGCGGGTTGGAGGAGTTGGCGCCGAAGCCCCACACGATCGCGGACACGATCAACGCCAGGACGGAGAGGATGAGGCCGATGGTCATGACTGCGCCGACGATGACGCGCAGTTGCTCGATGCCGGGAAGGCCGGACGAGTTGGGGTCGATGTCGATCACAGTGGGCTCCCTCAGTCAGCTCGAACAGGGTTCTGGCTGTCAGGAGCGCCCGCCGGATCACGGGAGTACGGTGGGACGGAGGACGGCCTCGGCCGATGCGCCGTCGTGAAAGACGAGACGGGGTGCACAGAAGGAATGAGTACCGACACCGCAGGCGACTCGGAACTGACACCGCGAATCGGCAAAGTCGCGCGCCGCGAACTGGCCCTGCACGGAATGACCACCTACGCGCAGCTCACGGCCACGACACCGGGAGAACTGCTCGCCATCCACGGAGTGGGCCCGAAGGCGGTCCGCATCCTCGGCGACGAGCTCCGCGAACGCGGGCTGAGCTTCCGCTCACCCTGAGCCCGCCGCACGACCGCGGGAAGCGCACGCCTGAGTGCGCGCTAGCTAGCTAGAGGGCGGAGCCGATGCCGAGGAGGAAGTTGACCCAGGCGACTCCGGCGCCGGCGAGGGCGCCGGCGCCGACGGCGCCCCACAGGCCGATGCGGGCCTTGGTGGCGGCCTGGTAGTTGCCGTGCGCGGAGGCGATGGCCCACACGGTCGCGCAGATGATGAGCATGAGCACGGCGATGATGAGCACGAACATCAGCAGGGCGCCGACGATAGAGCGCAGCTCGGCGGCGCCGCCGACGCCGCCGAAGTCGGGGAACACGTCCATCACGCGCCCCCGGCGGTGCAGGTCGCCAGGATATTGTCGCCGGCGGTGATGCCTTCCGCGCCGTGGTCGGTGAGCCAGGCGTCCGCGTCGACCGCGGGCTGTCCTTGCCCGCCGGGCCGTATCTCGAAGTGCAGGTGAGCGCCGGTCGAACGCCCCGAGGAGCCGACATCGGCGATGTGCTGGCCTGCGGCGACGCTCTGCCCTGCGGTGACGTGGATGCCGTGCTGCCACATGTGCGCGTAGTACGACGCGACCCGCTGCCCGCCGACGGTGTGCTCGATGATGATGAGGCCGCCGTATCCGCCGGAGAACTCCGCCAGCACGACCAGGCCGTCTGCGACCGCGAAGATCGGGGTGCCGTCCGCGGCGCCGTAGTCGCTGCCGGAGTGGAACGCCCGCTCCCCGGTGAACGGGTCGGTGCGCCACCCGAACGGACTGGTCCGCACCCATGTCCCTTCCGGGAGCGGGACGACGATGCGGGTGGTCTCCGGCACCACCGGCGCGCCGCCGCCGCTTCCGGGTGCGGGGCGGGTGAGGGCGGTGAGGATCGCTTCGGCGACGGGCTGGTAGTTCTGGTACCTGTCCGGGTACGCCGAGACCTCGACCGCTTGGGCGGCCTCGCCGGGGTCCATCTGCTGCCAGCCGGGGATGTCCAGCAGCCCGCGCGGGCTCGGGTAGTTCGGCCCCGTGGGTCCGCCGTAGAACGCGCGCGCCTGGTAGGTCGGGTCCATCAGCTCGGCGACGGTGCCCCACCCCGCCTGCGGGCGCATCTGGAACAGTCCGAGGCTGTCGTGATCCGAGCCGTCGCCGTCGTTCGGGTAGTCCGCGGACTCGGGGTAGGCGCCCGTGTTGGCGAGCATCCGCAGGCTCGATTCGGTGAGGGCGGCCATGAGCGCGATGACCACGCCGGGCCGGCCGACACCATTGGTCTGCCCGCCGACCGTGATGATCGTGGCGGCGTGGGTGAGCTGGGTCCGGTTCAGGGTGATCGTCTGCCCGTTGCGGGTGGTCGCGGTCAGCGTGTCCGGGATCGGCCCGACGTGCAGCGAGCCGGGCACGCAGGCGGCGGTCGCCGCCGGGTTCAGCAGCACGCCGACGCCGATCAGGACGACCGAGGGGCCGAAGAACACCAGCGCCATGGCCAGGATGAGCAGCTTCTTCACCACGTCGACCACCCCGTCTCAGCGCAGCGGATTGTCGAGCTGGGAGAGCCGCAGCAGCTCGCACATCCCCGGCCCGCCGCGGCCGGGGGTCGGGGGCGTCCAGACGATGAACACGGTGAACGCGACCGGACGGGACGCGGAGACGGGATCGGTGCGCCAGATGCCCTCGCGGTGCCGGGTGCCCTCGATCGTGTACGCGAGGGTCCCGGCGGGAATCTGACCGGGCGCAGCCTGCGCCACAGCGGTCTCCCACGCCTCGGGGATCACGACGGTGTCGATGGTGAGCCACTGACGGGTCTGGTACTGCCGGAGCTGCGCCCACGCCTGAGCGGTCGGCAGGTACGCGCGCACGTCACCCGCCAGCGCGTCGGCCTCCGCGCCGGAGGCCACGTCCGCGAGCATCTGCGCGTAGTCGGACGCCCCATACCCGGAGGCGGTGTTCCAGGTGAACAGCGCCGCCGCCACGTTCCGGGCGAATGCCTCCGGGCTGCCGGTCACCGGCACCGGCGCGGGCTCGGAACCCGCCGGTGCGCCGGGAGTCGCGGGCTCGGACGAGGACGGCCGCTGGCTCGGGTGAGGGTCCGGGGCGGCCGGGCCGCGAACGAGCCCGTAGATACCGACGCCGACGAGGATCAACATGGCAAGGCCGCCGGCGACGGCAGCGATCAGCAGACGGCGACGGCGACGATCAGCAGCGGGGTCCATGCGCAGGGTCCTCCCAAACGGGCCGACAGAAGGGGTCGTCAGCAAGGAGCGCACCCGACGCACGAGGGGCTCAGGCGGTGCGGCGCTCCGCGTCGCCCCGCGCGGTGCGGGCGGCGTCCGCGAACGCGACGCTGCCGGCGACCGTGGCCTCGAAGCGGTCCCATTGCTCATCGGTGAGCGCGGGGCCGACCTCGGCGGGGTCGTAGTGCTCCCACCACAAGTCCAGGTCGTCCCAGGTCAGCGTGAACGCCCGCAGGCTCCGCCGCTCCCACGCCCCCGGCAGCGGCGTCGGCTTCGCCCTCGGCTTCTTCTTCCCCGTGGCGCGGACACGGGCCAGCGCCTCGGCGGCGAGACGTTCCAGCTCGACCGCGCGGAGCGCGGACTCCTCCGCGGCCCGCAGCCGGGCTGCGGCGTGTTCGGCCTGCTCCCGCGCCGAGGCGGTCGCCTCGGGATCGGCGGCGATCCGGTCGAGCTCGGCCAGCGAGAGCTCCGCGCGGGTGCGCTGATGCGCGGCGGTGATCGACCCGCCGGCATCGACCTGCTCCAGCTCGGCGACGACGCGTTCCTTTACGCTCGCGGGCTGGGTCTCATCGGCGACCAGACGCTGGAGTTCGCTGATGCGTTCCAGGCTGGTGTAGGAGTTGCGGCCGGTGACCATGCGCGCGGCCTGAGCCCGAGCCTCCCCGCTGGTCGTGTCCGGTGACGGTGCCGCCACGGTGGCGGCACCGTGCGACCGGGGATTCTCCGTGCCAGCGGTGAACCGGGACGCCTCCTGTCGGCGGGCGGCGTCTTCGGCGAGGAGGATCTTCAGCTCGCGGTAGAGGGTGGCCTGTTCGGTCTGGGTGAGGGGCTTGTGCAGAGCGTTGTCATCCTGCTCGGCGAGGAGCTGCCCGAGCCGGTCTGTGATGCCCGATCGCACCCACACGTTCGCGGTTTTCCATCCCAGCTTGCGCATCGCCGCCAGGCGCCGCAGCCCGCAGACCAGCACCCCGTCCGGGGTGATCGTGATGGGTTGCAGCAGTCCTTCGCGCTCGATGGACGCGGCCAGGGCGTCGATGTCGCCCAGATCCTCGCGGTGGCGGCGGCCCACGTGGATCGAGTCGAGGGCGCGTTCCAGCTCGATATGCCCTGGTCGGCTACTCACGGTCCCTCCCCGGATCGCACGGAGCGGTCAGCACCACCTCGGCCAGCAGGGTCTCGTCGGCCAGCAGGGATCGCAGCGGCTCGCCGATCAGCAGCCGCAGCAGCACGCCCCGCCCCGCGACGGTGTGCGCGTGGTCGGGGTCGGGGTTGCCGAGGATCACGCGCAGCATGGCCAGCCACGACTTGCTGGGGATATCCAGCAGGGCGCGGGCGTGGTAGTCGCGGCGCAGCGCCTCGAACGCCGAACCCCGCGACGACGCCTCCGCCAGCCGACCGCACACGTACTCCACCCCGCCGCGCGCCGTGTGCGGCGGCCAGCCCAGGAGAGTGAACAAGGCGATCGTGTCCTCGACCGCCGACTCCACGCCGGTCGAGCCCTCCGACGTCGTGGGCTCGGGCTCGTCGTCGGTGTCGAACGGGTCGACCTGGAAGGCGGGGTGGTAGTCGGTCAGCAGGTTCTCTCGGTCGGAGAACCGTTGTGCGTCGTGGAAGTCGGAGAACCGGGGACGGCGGGCCTGGTGGACCGAGCACAGCATCCCGTTCGCTTTCGCCTCGGCGATGCAGGTGACCTGCACGGCGCGGGTGACCATCGCCCACGGGTCCAGTGCCCGCCGGGTGGAGGGGTTGCGCATCGCGTCGAACGCCGCCGCAGCCGCCTCCCACGGGTCCAACCCGTACTTCCGTGCGAGCGCCGCGTACTTCTCGGCGGCGTGCCGCATCAGCATGGCGGCCTCGGGGTCATCCCGCCACGCACCCCGCCCTGATTCGTGCAGGCGGGTGAGCAGGGCGCGCAGCCCTTCGGAGTCCTCGAACCCGGATTGTCCCGTCTTCTCCGGTTGACGCATGACGGCACCTCCCGGCAGGAAGGAGCGCATGCGGCCCACAGCACCCATCGCGGTGATGCTGTGGACGCCCATCGTCAGCTCATCCCAGTCCGATCCCGGAGCGGGACACCCAGGAGTACGAGTGGCCGCCGCCGCGGCCGAAGTCCGACACCGGCGGGAGCCGGCGGGCACGCTCGCTCACGAACCGTGTCCCCGCACGCACGCCGCGGTGACCGGCGTGGATGACCTGGCCGGGTGCCCGGCGGGCGCGGCGGGCCAGCTCGGCCTCGAAGTCGATCCCGCGCCCGGCGATCCGCGCCGACCGTGACGCGATCAGCTCGGAGGGCCGCACCCACTCCACCCCCGGACGCTTCTTCGCCTCGTCCTTCGCCGCTTCCGCTGTCTTCTTGGTGAGGGACGAATCGCGGTGCCGGGCCAGCGCCGAGACCTCCCCGGCCTCGGCCTGCGAGGTCCGCGCCTCGGCAGGCTCCTCCTCGCGTCGCGCCCGCATCACGCGCCGGGGCATGGTGGTCTCGTTCATGCGGCCAGCTCCTTCGGCATCTCCTCTTGCCCGTCAGGAGCACCCGGCTCCACCGCGGGCTTGGGGAACCAGCGGCCGACCGTGGACGGGGCGACCCCAAGGTGCCGGGCGATCTTCTTGTTCGACCAGCCCTCCTCCCGCAACCGAGCCGCGACTGCACGCCGCCCCGCACGCTCAGGTGCCGTACCGGGCTCATCGACCACGCCTGCGGTGTCCTCGACCCGCTCGGCGATGAGCGAGTCGGCGCGGTGGGAGCGAACCAGGACGACGGTCAGATGCGTGCTCGCCAGCAGCACCAGCGGCGGCACCGCCGCCACACAGGCGGCCAGGATGGCGGGCACGTCCGCGTCGGCCGCGACAACCGCGTGCAGCGCGTTCGCGGTGACCGACACCAAGGCCCCGCCGGCCAGCAGCAGCCACGGATACCACGCGCCGCGCCGCCCGGCGAGAGCGACCACCGCGACGGTTGCGACGACGATCAGCCCATCCACGATCAAGGGCCACGCCCACGCCTGCCCGGCCTCGATACCGGAACGGCGCGCGAGGTCAGCCAGGGCGGTGAACGACAGCCAGAACGCGCCCGCGGCGATGAACACCGTCCCGGCGACCGCAGTGACCACGGCCAGCCGCCCGCCACGAGTCCGGAGCGCGCCGGGGTTCACGAGAGCATCTGGCTTTCGACCCGCGCCACGCGGTATTGCGCTTCACCCTGCCCGCCACCAGACCGAGCGGGCTGGGCGTAGGTGGCGCGGTAGGCCGAGCGGATCGTCACGACCACCTCCTGCGGGGGCAGGCCCGCGCGTTCGGCCGCCGGCCCCAGCGCCCCGTGGGTGGCCTCCGGGGACGCGCCGGCCTCGGCCATTCGGCACGCCGCCCAGAACAGGCCCCGGTTGCGTTCGCCCTCCGCGCGGGCGGCGACCCACCCGGCCAGCCGCTGCGCGTCCGCCGGAGCGTTGACATCGCGCCGGTACGGGACAGGAGCAGGGCGTGGAGCGATCAGGTCCCGCAGCGCCGCCGCGTCCACCGGCGACGCCTGCCCTCGCGGCCTGCCGATCAGCGCATACGGGGCGCGCAGATCATCCACCACCTCGACCACGGAGGGCGGCACGATGACGTAGCCGCCGGTGCCACGGAAGTCCACATGCGCCTTCGCCGCCTCCCACGAGGGTTGTCGCCGGTCGGGGTCGGCCGGGTAGTAGGCGTGCATCCCGCCGGACGGGGTGCGCACCAGCGCCAGCCACCCGTCAACCAGCCCGGCACGCCGGGCGCGCTCGAACGCGCCGAACCCGGAGCCGGCCGGCTTCCGGTCGACATCGACGACCTCGACCCCGGAGGCGTTGCCGGTCGGCACGCCGATGTTCGCCGCCGGCATCCACCGCCACCACGACCTAATCCGACGCAGGCTCGTCGTCGCCTCGTGGAACCCCTCATGCGTCAACGGGCTCTTGCCGCCCGGCACGCACGGGAACACCGGCACACCCGCCTCGGCCAACCGCGCCGCAGCATCCGGCAGCCGCAGACCCGCCCCGAACAGAGCGGCCGGGTCCATCACAGGCTCCTCGCCATGCGCTCGGCGGGGTGCGACCGGCGAGGCAGCTCCGCAACCGGCGCCACCGCGCGGGCTGGACGCTCCTGCGTGTGCGCTTCACGCACCAGGCCCGGCGGGTCACCGGAGCCGACCTGCACCGTGGGCAGGGCGTCGAGGATGGAGCCGGCGACCTTGCGGACACGCTCGCCGGTCTCCTGCACCACCTCGACCGGGGTCTTGTCCTTGACCGAGCTCGCCCACTCCGAGACGTACAACGCTGACGGCGCGGTGGTATCCATGCCGTGCGCGGCGGCGACCATGACCGCCACCGACTCCGCCTCCACCTCGCGGATGCCGCGATGCCGGGCCGCGTCCGCGTTGTCCGGGCCGTGCATCCGCACATGCGCCAGCTCGTGCACTAGCGTCTCGACCTGCTCCGCTGGGGAGAAGTCCTCCCGCACCGACACCACGCGGGTCCCATAGTGGGTGAGCCCGTCCGCGCCCTGGATCGTGTCGGCGTCCGGCACGCGGGCTACCGCGAACCCCTCGGCCTCGATCAGCGCCGCCAGCCCGTCCCACAGTCCCTCGGGTGCCTCGCCGCTCATGGGTGCGACCTTCGGGCGCTCGGGGATCGGATCGCCTGTGGTCTGCGAGACATCCCACACGTAGGCGGGCTTCGCGCCGACCATGCGTGAGCGCACCACCTCGCCGGGCTTCGGCTTCTCGAAGCGGTGCAGCCGCCGCCACGAACCGGGGTCCTGCGGGCTCGAGGACGCGAACCGTCCCGTCACCGGGGCGAAGATCATGTACCCCGGCTGCCCCTTCGCCACCTGACGGCCCAGCGCCTGCAATTGCCTGTACCCGGCCACATACGACGGCTCGGGACCGGGCACCCGGCCCTGCTCGAACGCCTCCTCGTGCTGGGCAAAGATCAGCAGCGTGTTCCTGAACGACCGCGCCCGGAACCTCGCCGCGAACTCCAAAGCCCGCCGCCAGTCATCCCCGGACACCAGCGCCTCAACGGCATCAGTCAGGCGCTCGTGCAATGCATCGAGCTTCGCATCCCGCGCCGCCCTTACCTCGTCATCCGTCGCCACTTCGACCTCCTCCCGATGGAGGCTTGCGGCATGTTCCGCTAGCCCTTGTGACCATGAGGTGCGTCGGGCGGATCGAGGAGCGACGGACGGGGGAACGGGTGTGGCGACCGTCAGGCTCCGCGATGAACCCGGTGAGTCCTTACCGGACTACCTGCCTCACAGCCGACTGTCGAGAAGCAGCGGGCGAGCTTGCTTCACGCGGCGACAAACTCGCAACACCCGGCGAGCTGTGGGGCCGTCCTACCCGAGTCGCTCAGCGGCAACATTGCTGCTGGGGCTGTAGGGGTGCGGCGTTAGTCGATACTGCGACGGCGTGATCCCGTATCGTCGACGAAACCACTCGGATGCCACCCGCGGATCATCCCAGCCCACCTCGCTTGCGGCGCGTGTCACAGAAAGATCCGTTTCTTCGAGCAGCCTTGTGAATTCGGTCAGTCGTACCTCGGTGAGAAATCGCATCGGGGCGATGCCGGCGTGGGTGACGAACAAGCGTGTGAGGTGCGCTCGTGACAGCGCAACGGTTTTCGCAAGTTCCGTGACCGTCCACGGCTCCGTCATTTGTTCCCGGAGCAGGTGTACGGCTCGCCCGACGTACCCGACCGCGGTGGGGTCGGTGAGGCGACCTTTGATCGGCGTACAGATCGGAGAGACAGTCTGCTCCTCAGTCGTGGAGTCGAGGAGGGCAGGAAGGACGATGCTCACCCAGCGGGCGAACAGCTCGACTGTGCGCGTGGCTACGACCTCTGGTGATGGGTTGTCGCTGCGTAGCACGCTCATCTGACGCCAGAGCGGCTCGACCTGCCGCAACACCTGGACGCCGGGATGGACGGTGATCGGACCGCCGTCCCACTCGCGCGGATGTAGGCCCGAGCGTACTCGGCGCTCGTCCGGTAGAAACCAGCTCATCTGTGCCCGGAGGAACTGCTCGTCGGCGTAGATGGTCCACAGGTGCGCCTTGGGTTGAGGAAGCAACCGACACCACAATCCTTGCCCCAGGGCGAGGGACATTCCCGGTTTCAGTCGATGCGTTCCGTGCTCAGTCTCGACTTGGGCAGCGCCGGCCATGACATGCATGATCTTTGCGTGAGCGAACATGGCACGACTGGTTGGCAAAGTCCGTACCGTCTCGACCGCCGCCAGCATTGCGGAGGCATGTTCAGAAGTGCGTTCATCGCTTACCGCCGAGCTAGCGAGAGGGCGCGACCGGCGCGCACTCCCTGCGTTAGCTCGTCCGGGCGCGGCCATCACTCAGCGACCGGTCGCTTCCCAGAGCGTGGCCCACTGAGTGGCGTCGAGGTCGCGGGGCAGACTCCGCTGGTCGACGTTCGCCTCTGCGAGGGCTCGGCGGGTGTCTACGGCGTTCAGGCGCGTGGCACCCTGGATGATCCGCTCCATCTTGCCCCCACGGCCCGTGAACACCGCCTGGACGAACCGTTCGTACGTGGCTCGTTCGGATGACGGCACCAGCGGCCATCCGCGGCGGCTGATCCCGAGGATTCCGCCGTCAACGCTGGGGCGCGGACGAAAACACCAGGAGGGGACGCGGTCGTGGAGGGTGAATGTGAACCAGGGTGCCGTCTGCGCGGTCATCATGGTGCTCCCGCCGACGCCCGCGCGTTTGCGTGCGACCTCCCACTGGGTCAGGAGAAAGGTCTGCTGCCATGTTCCTTTGGTGAGGAGCCGACGCAGAATCGGGGTGGTGATGTGGAAGGGGATGTTGCCGACGATCACGGGAGCCGTGAGTGGATGGCGCAGGACGTCGGCCCGCTCGATCCGAGCCGTGGGCAGCAACCGTTGCAGTCGGGCGACGCGGTGTTCATCGATGTCGATCGCGGTCAGCGGTCGACCTAGCTCGATCAACGAGCGCGTGAGGGCGCCGTCTCCGGCGCCGATTTCGAGGATCGGGCCGTTGGTCGCGGCGACCAGCCCGACGATGCGGTCGATGGTGGGACGGTGGGTGAGGAAGTTTTGGCCGAGTTCGTGTCGGCCACCATGAGAAGAACGAGGCATGAGCGCGCTCCAAGACAAGCAAGGGTGGGAGCGCCTCGAAGGCAGAGCTGATCGTGAAGGGCAGGAGTTGCGCAGAGATCGCCGCTCCGAGGCGCAAAGGACTCGGATGGACGACGCGCTTACGTGCTTGAGGAAGCGAGCGCGCCGTCAGGCGCGGCGAACGCGAATCGTGAAGGTGTACGCGCCGAAGAAGGCGCAAACTGACATACTCACGCGGTTGATCTTAGCAGTCGAGTCCGTCCTCCCTTGCCCCAGCAGGACTGGAGTTGTGAGTTGGACAGCGTGCTCCGTTGGGAAACGCGTGCTTGCGTAGACGAACTTCGCGTCGGTGGGACGGTTCACCGTGCTACAAGTCGTGCCGTCGCGCGCCGGCCGATAGGGCCGATGGGTAGCAGTGCTATTGCGGACGTAGACGTCGCGCTGGGGCAAGCAGTTCGCGTGCCGCCGCGAACCAGTGATCAACGACCGCTTCGATAGTGTCGTCGACTGGGTCGAGCGCGCGAATCGCGCCGTGATAGATCGCCACGAGAACCTCCGCGCGAAGATCAAGCGTGTCGAGTTCGTCGATGCCCAGCCGCCGCCGGAACGCGCTTCTCATCTCGACGAGCAACTGCTCGTAGCGCAGCGAGAGGTAGTGCTCGACCGCGCTGCTCTCTCGCACGCTCTGACGGATTGCCTGACGTCGTCGGTCGAGGTCCGATGTCTCCACGGCAAGCGCCTGCCGGATCACCCAGTGAAGGGCTTCGAGTGGATCGAGGTCATCGGGCGCGGTCTCGATGAAGGAGTCGATCCGGTACGCCCTGTCGTCGGCGAAGAGGGTGTGCTCCTTGGTGGGGAAGTACCGGAAGAAGGTGCGCTGTGAGACGCCCGCGCGATGCACGATGTCCGCGATGGTGGTGTCCTCGTAGCCGCGTTGCTCATACAGGTCGATCGCAGCTGTCTGGATCGCGGTGCGTGTCTGGCGCTTGTTCCGCTCGCGTTTGCCCGGCGGCATGTCGACGAGCTGTGTGCCCTGATCCTTCATTGCCGTAAGTGTAACCACGCGCGATGGTCGCCTGGAGTCGTCACCGACTGTTCACCGCTTGTAAATCTGGCATATGTGCCAGATTGCTAGCGTGCCACTGTGCTTCTTCGTGACACCCCCACACCCCCCAACTGGCGCCCAGTGTCAGCGCGGCCAGATCGTCCCGGAAATCCGACGCTGTTTCGCGCTGCGGCGCTCACGCTCGCGACCACGCAAGAGTACGCGGCCTGCCCTGTGGAGCTCACTTGGCTCGACTTGCGCTCAACTGCCGAGGTGGTCGCTGACCGCTTTGACGACTTGCCACAGGGCTGGGTCCACTGCCATGTGCCGATGGCCGAGCCGGAGGACATATCCGACGCGGAGATGCGCCGTCATGTTGAGCGGTACATGAACGGTGAGGCGACACCCGGCGAGGGATACGTCGACATGCTCGACACCGCAGCAGTGGGAATCGCCGCTGCCCTCCGAGCCCTCGCGAAGATTGATGGTGCGATTGCCGTTACCTGCCAGGGTGGACGCGACCGCACAGGCGTGCTCGTCGCGCTGATTCTCAGCCTCCTCGACACACCCCGCGAATGGATCGTCGCCGACTATCTGCGCACCAATGACGACCTCGACGAGAACCTTCGTCGTCAGCCTCCGCGGGCCATGTACGGCGCAGTCGGTCTCGACCTCACCTGCCACGCTGCCCCGATGGAGCAGATGCTCGATCACCTCGCAGAGCTGGGTGGGGCGCGCGCGTATCTGAGCCGCCGCATGACGTCGCGCGAGGTCGACGAGGTCGCGCTCGCCCTGACTGATCGAATTTCTAAGGCACGCCCCTCAGCATCTACTCCCAAAACGCTCACAACTGATCACGAAGAAAGGTCCTCATCATGACCCGCCGCGGCTCTCCTCGTACCGCCTCCCGTTCGCTCCTGAGTCTCATGCTCGTCGCCACTCTTGCGCTGGGTGTCACGTCCTGCGCGGCAGGTCCGGACTCCGAGCAGCCCACCGCCGGCGGGCTACTGACGATCGGGCTCGACGCCGAGGTGCGCGATCTCGATCCCATCGACGGCGACCTCGGTCAGCAGTCCACCTTGATACTGGCCAATGCCGTCTACGAGCCACTTTTCGTCGACGGCGCGCGCGGCGCTCTCGAGCCTCGACTCGCCGAATCGCTCACGACCGATGACGGCATCGAGTGGGTGCTGCGGCTCCGTCCAGGGATCACCTTCTCCGACGGAAACCCTCTTGACGCCGAAGCTGTCGTCGCCCATATCGAACGGATCCGGGAGACAGAGTCCTCTCTCGCCGTCGCGGTTGCGGAGATCACCGGGATCGACGCGACCGAAGACCTGGTGGTCACCATCCGTCTGGCCGAGGCGAACGCCGCCTTCGACCGCTATTTCTCCCGCAATCTCGGGATGATCGCCTCGACGACCGCCACGGACGACTATGGCAATCCTCTGGGTGCCGGCGCCTTCGTGGTGAGCGCGATCGAGCCGGGCGTCTCCATCACGCTCGCTCGAAGCGAGAACTACTACGCTGAGCCTGCGTTCCTCGACGAGATCACCTTCTCGATGCTGCCTGATGCCGACTCGCGGCACCTCAGCCTCATCTCCGGAACCCTCGACCTCGCATGGGCCCAAACCCCCAACCACCTGAGCTCCGCACGCGCCGATGGCTACACGGTTTCCGTCGCGAACGCTACGACCGCGACGGCGATCTTCAATCTCCAACGGGCGCCGTTCTCTGACATCAGAGTCCGGCAGGCCATCCAGGCGGCCATCGACCGTGAGGTGCTCGCGACCCTGATCGATCAGGGAGAAGGCACAGTCGCGGCCGGCCCGCTTGTCTCGACCTCGCGCTATGGTCGCTCTGCCGAGTATCCGGCCTATGACCCGGAGCTTGCTCAACAGCTACTCGCCGACTACGGTGCTCCGGTCTCGCTGCGCTACACGATCGACCCGAGCCCGCAAGCGCTGCAACGTGCGACCGCTATCCAGCAGATGCTCGGAGAGGTCGGGATCGGGGTGGAGATCGATGCCGCCGATACCGCCACCTTGGGGTGCTCGACTCTTCGAAGGCGACTTCGACCTAATCGAGTTCGTCACGAGCGCCTACGGCGACTCCGATACGGTCTGGGCGCTCTACCGCAGCGACTCGTTCTCGAACTTCGGCGGCTACGTCCGTCCCGAACTCGACGACGTGCTGAACCAAGCGATTGAGACGATCGACGACGATGAGCGAGGGGAGTTGTATCTCATCGCGGCGCAGCTCGTCGTAGACGACGCGGCAACCCTCTTCTTCACCGAGTCACCCGCGGGCTTCGTCGCGTCGTCGGCGGTCGGCGGTATGCCGGATGTGTCTGATCGCAGTGTCATCAGCATTCTCCCGGGACTGCTCTGGGTCGCCAGGTGACCCGAGTCATCCGTCCGCTTCGTTCCATCCTCGTCCTGGTGATGGTCGGGCTGCTGGCGATGAGCCTGCCTCATCTCACCTCGGGATCGCCGGTCATCGCGGCACTTGGCGTCGATGCCACGCCCGAACAGATCGCCCGGCTGCTCGCCGGACTGGACTTGGACGACCCTCCCCACCTCCGGCTGTGGAAGTGGGGAGGGTCCGCCCTCAAAGGCGATCTAGGAACATCGTTGGTCACCGGGAGGCCGGTGGTTACCGAGATTTTCCAGCGGCTTCCCGTGACCATCGAACTACTACTCCTGGGACAGCTCGTCGCCCTCGTCATCACGATTCCGGTCGCGCTTGCCTCGGCATGGCGGGCTGGAGGGATGCTCGATCGCATCACGTCGGGCATCGCCTTTGTGCTGCTGTCCACTCCGACGTTCGTGCTCGGCACCCTCGGAATCGTCGTGTTCGCGGTCTGGTTCGGGCTGCTGCCCGCCGCGGGTTGGATTGACCCGGCGAAAGACCTCGGCGCTCATCTTCGGCACATGGTTCTCCCCGCCTTCACGGTCGGCATTGCAGAGGCCGCCGTGCTCGTGCGAGTGCTACGCGCCGACATGCTCGTGACCCTTCGCGAGCCCTACATCCTCGCCGCCCGCTCACGCGGCATGACCGCACCACGGCTGCTCCTCACGCGAGCGCTTCGCCCGTCAAGCCTGTCCACGTTGAGCCTCATCGGTCTCAGCTTCGGCGCTGTCTTCGGCGGTTCGGCGCTCATCGAGACCGTGTTCGCCATCCCCGGCATCGGACGGCTGGCCGTAGGGGCCATTGGGGGACGCGACTACCCGGTTATCGAGGCGATCATCATCTTCTCCGCGCTTGCCGTCGTACTCGCGACGCTCGGCACCGACATCCTCGCCCGACGCATCGACCCGAGGTCCCGACATGGTAACCGCTGACCTCGACCAGACGCCTTTGGCGCCGGCGTCGACTCCAGACCGCATACGGCGCGCCGGTCGACGTCTCGGACCTGTTGAGATCGGCTGTAGCGTCTACCTCGCTGCCCTCCTATTCGGAGCCGTGCTCTCACTCTTGCTCCCGCAGATCGACCCGCTCACCGCCGACTTCGCGTCCCCGTTACGACCCCCGAGCACCGATCACTGGTTCGGGACCGACTCGAACGGCCGCGATGTCTTCCACCGCACGCTCGCTGGCGCATGGTCCTCGATCACGGTCGCCGCCCTCACTCTGCTGATCGGCGGCGGGATCGGCAGTCTGCTGGGCGTCCTCGCCGGCTACGTCGGCGGCGTCATCGACGCGGTTATCTCGATGATCATCGAGTTCCTGCTCTCGCTTCCGGGCCTCATCCTCGTCATGGTAGTCGTCACCCTCCTCGGGCCCAGCTACGCCGTTATCGGCTGTCTCGTCGGCGTTCTCCTCATCGCTCCGTTCGCCAGAATCGCGCGCGCTTCCGCGATTTCGCTGCGCGACCGCCCATTCGTGCACGCCGCTCGGCTCCTCGGCGCGGGCGCGTTCCGGATCGCGGTCTTCGAAATCGCCCGCAACGTCCTGCCCTCGATAGGCGCATACTCGTTCATCGCGATCACTGCGGCGATCGCCGCAGAAGGGGCGCTCAGTTTCCTGGGCTTCGGTCTGCAGCCCCCGACTCCCTCCTGGGGCAACCTCATCGCGGAAGGACGTACGCATCTCGCCGTAGCGCCATGGATCACCATGGCCCCCGCGCTCGTTCTCTGCGCCACCATCCTTGCGCTCAACATCATCGGCGAGCGCCTCGCCTCGAAGACGGAGAGCCTCCGATGAGAGCCCAGCCAGCGCCCCTACTCGACGTCCGCGATCTGAACGTGCGGTTTCGCGACACCGGCGGAGGAGCGGCTCACGTCATTGACGGGCTCGGAATACGGGTCGGCACGGGCGAAAGCGTCGGCATAGTCGGGGAGTCAGGGTCAGGAAAGTCGGTGCTCGCTCGGACAATCATGGACCTGCACCCACCCGGCTTCCGTCCGGACGTCACCGGCTCGATCCTCTTCGATAAGAACGAGCTCATCCGAATGCCGTCCCGGACGCGCCGCCGCGAAGTGGCTGGCGCCATCTCGATGATCTTCCAGGATCCGTCCTCCTCCCTGAACCCCGTCGTCCGGATCGGCAGCCAGATTCTCGAAGGGGCACCGCGTGGCTGGTCCGGCTCGACGGGGGAGAGGCGGGCCCTCGTTCGTGAGTTGCTCGGCGATGTCGGCATCACCGACCCCGACCGCGTCGCACGCGCGTATCCCTCCGAGCTCTCAGGAGGTCAGCGACAGCGAATCGGGATCGCGATGGCGCTCGCCGGACATCCCCGGCTCCTTCTCGCCGATGAGCCGACGACCGCGCTCGACGCCTCCGTGCAGCGCCGCGTCCTCGACCTCATCGACGGACTGCGAGCTGCACGGGGTCTTGCGATGATCCACATCACTCACGATCTCGGCATCGTCGCCGGTCGCACCGACCGGATCGCGGTCATGTATGCGGGCCGCATCGTCGAGACCGGGCGCACGCGGGCCGTGCTGTCGAATCCCGCACACCCCTACACCCGCGCCCTCATCGACGTACGGCCTTCGCTGGCCCGACCGCGCCCCCTCCCGCTCCCGCAGATCGATGGCAGCGTGCCGCCTCTGGACCAGCCGCGCCCGGGATGCCCGTTCGCGCCGCGATGCGTCGTCGCCCTCGCGCGTTGCGGGCACGAACGTCCGCCCGCGGGCGTCGTCTGGGAAGGCGAGAGCCATGAAGCCGCCTGTTGGAACCCACTTGGCGGACGATCGGAGACATTACCTGGTCGCGCGACGGAGGCCGCACGATGAGCGCGTCCCTGCTGCGCGTCGCCGACCTCAACGTGCGCTACGGACGTGGCCCGACCACCGTTCACGCCGTACAGGATGTGTCGTTCGATGTGAGCGCGGGCGGCGCCGTCGGTGTCGTCGGCCAATCAGGATCGGGCAAGAGTTCCGTTGCGCGCGCCATCGTCGGCATGGCTGCCTGCACGGGTATCGTGCACTTCAACGGCGGCCCGTACCGCGCGCGCCCCGCGCCCCACGGAATCCAGATGATCTTCCAGGACCCCATAGGTTCCATCAACCCGCAACGCCCGGTGATCGACGTGGTCGGTGAACCACTCCTCATTCGCGGCGTCCGTGCGTCGGCACGGCGGGCGGCTGCGGCAGAGATGCTCGATGAGGTCCGCCTCCCACCGGCAGTCTTCGCCAACCGCCGAGCGTCCGAACTCAGCGGCGGGCAAGCTCAACGCGTCGCGATCGCGCGGGCACTTCTCGCGGAGCCCTCGCTTCTCATTGCCGACGAGCCTGTCTCCGGTCTCGATGTCTCTGTACAAGCGGGGGTAGTGAATCTCCTTCACCGTGTTCGAGTCGACCACGGCGTAGCAGTCCTCTTCATCTCGCACGATCTCGCGGTCGTCCGATCGCTGTGCGACGAGGTCCTCGTCATGCGGGAGGGGAGGATTCTCGAACACGGTCCTGTCGAGCGCGTGCTGAGCGCTCCGGAAGCCGAATACACCGGTGAACTGATCGATGCGTTTCCCGATGACGGTGACCTGTAAGCCCGTTCGACTCCCGAGAACTTGGGTGAGGCCGGACCCGGTGAGGCAGTGATGGCAGATCAGTGCCTCAATGTAGCGGTCACCTGTTCGCGTCGTTCGGCGGGGGTTGGCGCGGAGTGATGGGGCTCGCCAATGCATGTCCTCCAGGACATCCTCGGGCACGCGTCTATGAGCCGACTCGCGCCTACCTGCAGCCCGACGACCGTCATATTGCCTCCGCCGCTGAACAAGCCAACGTCTTCCGGAAGAGTTCCGCCAGCGGCAGCAAGTGTGAAACCCGCCACCTAACTCTATGGGCCCTGCGGGAGGCGACACCTCACAGTTGCGTGAGCAAGAAACGTTCGCTGGTGATGGCTTGCTGAACTGCGGCGAGAGTCTCGTCCGGCCGCTGTGTGGTCGTGTCGATGATGTGCCGCTCAAGCGCGCCCAAGTCAGCGAACTGATCCCATAGTCCGGTCACTGGTCCTTCGTCGACCAGCGCGTCCGGAGCGGTTCGTGCCTGTGCGCGCCGCAGGGCTTCATCGCGGCTGGGACGCAAGACGATGTAGTGCAACCGTGGTTTCACCGACTCGTCCGGGGCGCCGCGCGAGTCGAAGTGCGGAAGCATCCACGGCCCGATGATCCCATCAACGACTGTGATGAAGCCGCCTGCGGCGTATGTCCAGGCTGTTCGCTGGATCGCAGTCATCACCGTCTGGTTCTGCGCGTGGGCCTCCGGCAGGTAGGGAGCGATGCCGCCGGAAACGATCACGTGCCAGAAGTCATCGGTGTGCAGATGAGCGGACAACGGATACGCGGCGGCCAGGCTCCGCGCGGTCGTTGTCTTCCCCGATCCCGGCGGGCCGGTCAGGAGGATGACGTCCGCACACATGCGTTCCAGCGTAACGCCCGGGTCCCTGCCGACACTACGGAGCCGCGCTAGCGCTGTTCTGGTTCCTTTTCTGATCCCCATGTCCACACGAAGCGGCTTCGAGGCTGCCGACGGCGGCGGAGGCTCCTCTTGCCTCCCCTACGCTCGGAACCCTGCCTCTCCTCAAGCCAACTCATCGTTCCCTTCCAGCACGCCTACGCGCCGAGGGTCGTCGGCGTGGGCAAGGCGCCCACATATGACGTGGCAACGATGACCGCGCCGATGGCGGGAGAGAACGCTCCGACAATGATCCCGCCCAGCGGCGGCTCGAGGGCGCTGGCCCATCGCCAGGCGGAGGGCGCACTCGATTCCATTCGCTGCAAGCAGTTGTTCAGGAAGTAGCATCTCGGACAGGCACGCGCTATACGCCGGGTAGAAGAACGCGCTACCCTACCCATCGCGAACGACGCGAGCGCGACCTGCCACAACTCGATTGTCCCGGTCAGTGACAACACCGCCATGGCCGTCATCACGGCGGCGGTGAAGTCCGAGGCCCCATCCCTGTGGCCACTGTCGAAATCGCGATCGGACTGTCATCGAGGGCGAGTACTTGGAAGGCAATGACGATCGTCCACATACCCGTGCCGAAGGCGTCGATGGCGACGGCGGTGAACAGGAGCCGGTAGTCCGGTGTCACCAGAGGCCGGAGTGCGCGCATCCGATGGAGACTCCTCTCGATTACACCGGAACCTCGCCTTCGGCCATCACCGTGGGGCGTAGGTGGGGCCATTCGTTTACGTCTCGGAGCAGCTGCCGGTCGTGGGTCGAGAGCACGACGGCTGCCCGAGTTGCTGCGAGCGCCTCGGTGAGTTCGTCGACGAGCGCAATCGAGAGGTGGTTGGTGGGCTCGTCGAGGAGGAGGATGTGCGGGCGCGAGGCGAGTACGAGCGCGAGATCGAGGCGACGCTGCTGGCCCATCGAGAGCTCGCCAACGCGTTTGCTCGCCTCACGCGGGCGCAACAGGCCGAGCTGCGAGAGCCCGACGGTATCCGAGTCCTTCACGGCGCCGGCGGTGACGAGAGCGCCCAAATGCGTGGCGAAGACCTCGCTCGCCCGCCGGTTCATCGGCAGTGCCGTCTCCTGACGGAGGAAGCCCACTCTCGTGCCCTTCGGAATGCGCACGGACCCTGTGTCCGGCGCCAGTTCACCGGCGACGACACTCAGCAGAGTCGACTTTCCGGCGCCGTTCGGGCCGGTCACGACGAGCCTGTCACGGTGCGACAGTGTGAAAGATACGGGCCCGGTGAGCCGCCCGGCGACGCTGACCTGATCGACGCTCAGCAGGACGGCACCGGTTCGTGGGGACAGCTCGGGGAACCGGAAGAGCTGCGGAGGTTCCGGCACGGTCACCGTGTGTGCTTCGAGCGCCTCCTGCCGTCGATGCACGCTCTGCACGAGTCCGCCCGCGCGCGTTGCCCGCCCGTGCTTGTTCGTGCCCTTCTCCGGCCGCCATCCGGAGACGAGACGATTCTGCGCGGCGCTGAGGCTGTCCTTGAGCCTGGCGAGCTCGGCCTGTTGCTTGTCGTACTCCTGCTCCCAGCGCTCCCGTTCGGCCAGGCGACCCTCACGGTACCCGGCATAGCCGCCGCCGTACGTGCGCGGGCGGCCATCCGGCGTCGGATCAAGGTCGACGATCGTCTCGGCGACATCGGCGAGCAGAGCGCGGTCGTGACTGACGACGAGGACACCGCCGTTGCGGCCGCGCAGCTGTTCGCTGAGGAAGTCGAGCCCGCTGCGATCGAGGTGGTTTGTGGGCTCATCGAGCAGGAGAAAGTCGTCGTCGGCGCCCAGCAGGCACGCCAGACGCACCCGGTATCGCTGCCCGACGGAGAGGTCGCCGAGGAGCCTTGTCCTGTCGGTCTCCGCGTCGAGCGCTTCGAGCGCGACCTGCACGCGACGCTCGGCGTCCCACGCATCGAGTGCCTCGGCGAGCTCCAGCGCGGCGGCGTACTGCGCCGCCGCACCGTCCTCGCCGTCGGCAAGGGCGTCGGCAGCGTCATCGAAGGCTTTCAGCGCCGCGAGCGGCTCGGTGATCGCCTCCGCGACCGCCTGCCCGACTGTTCGGCTGTCGGCAGCGTCCATCTCCTGCTCGGCCACCCCGACGGTGCCGATGCGCTGGACCGTTCCGGAATCCGGCGCCAGGTCCCCCGCGAGCACGTGCAGGAGCGTCGACTTCCCCCGTCCGTTCTCTCCCACGATTGCCACACGCGAGGTGGGATTGAGGGTGAGGTCGACGTGGCTGAGAACGGGTGTGGCTCCGCGCATCAGGGAGATGTCGGAGGCGATGAGCTGGGCGCGGTGGCGCGCCGGATGACGGGTGATCAGGGTGAGCATTTCGAATCCTTCGAGACAGCGCACTGCGAGCGAGACGATAGGCAGCGACACGCGCGTACGCAATGACGGCGACCCCAAGCGGGGTCAGAACGAGCGGCCGCCGCTGGCTCGGAAGATACTCAACGAGCGCGGTAGGCCTGCCCAGCCGTCACAGGAAGTACAAATGCATGCGCTCATTCTAGCCCACGCATCGCAGCCCGTCCGGCGCGGGCGGGCTGCGATGCACTCGCTACGGTGACGCCAGCGACTGAACCCCTGAGAGGTGGGCGGTCAGCGCCTGTTCGCTGTGCTCTCGCCAGTAGGCGGCGAAGTCTCGGGCCTGATCTTGGGTCGCCGCGACCCCCTTGCTCCACCGGCTGGAAAGTTATCCTGAACACCCTGCCCATGACCTGCGGCGACCGCCTAGGAATCGACTCGGCCGAAGCACCACACACAGGAGCGGACAGACTCTACCCGTCCGCACGCGCCAGGAACGTGAGCGCGCGGACGGCTTGTCTCGGCACAACGCCATTGCCGAGGGCTGTGAGCTGCTGTGCATGGGTGAGCCCGAGAGCTTGGTTGGTGACCCATTCCTTGTTCAGTCCCATGAGCCACTCCACAAAGGTCGGTGCCGGACGTGGCCCGGCGTTTTCGTTCAAGATCGCCGGGGCTGGTGCGGGTCGTCCGGTGATGCGTTCCCATCGGGCGATTGCAGGGGCGTAGCGTCCCCAGCCTCGAAGAAGTCCTCGATCAGCGCGAACGTCGCCTCCGGCGTCGCCTCCCGGCCGCGTTTGGCGACGAGGTCGATCACTTGGTGGCTCAGTGTGATGGTGCCACTGCGCGCCCTTACGCAATCCAAGCTCTCCCCGCCTCGTGCCGCGTCGGATGCGAGTGGGGTGCGGAAGAGTGCGGTGGGCGAGGATGAAGATGCGGAAGCGACGATGGGGTGCGCCGATTGCGGAAGCGGGTAGGCCGATCCATCTCGCGTCGTACCGGAGGTCGGCCAGGTCTCCGAGTACGGCGCCAAGTGCCCGTAAAGGTCGGGTTGACTGGTCTCCCACATCCCACGGGTCTGGTTCCAGGTTGCGAACGGTTGCGTTGCCGGGGGTTGCGGTTTTGGGGTTGCGTCGCTCATCGTCGTCTCTTTCCGGGCTCGGGCGAATCGCGGGCGCGGAGAGCAGCCCGCGGACGTTCTCGACAACGACCCATTCGGGTTGCAATGCCTCGATCGCCGTGGCCATGTGCGCCCACAGGCCGGAGCGAGTGCCGGGCGCAAGCCCGGCCATCTTTCCGACCGTCGATACGTCCTGGCAGGGGAACCCGCCGCATAGCACATCGACAGGCTCGACGGTGCTCCAGTCGATGGCGGTGATGTCGCCGAGGTTCGGGGCGTCGGGCCAGTGGTGGGCGAAGACGCGGGCGACGGGCTCGTTGATTTCGGAGAACCAGACGGTGCGGGCGTCGAAGACCTCCTCGACGGCGAGGTCGAGGCCGCCATAGCCGGAGAACAGCGATCCGACCCGCAGGCGGTCGTCGTCGCTGATGTTGCTTGGCTGGCGCATGAGGATTCCGGGAGATCGGTGATCCCCGGCCGAAGATCTTCCTGAGTCTCCTGACCGGGCTGGTCACCTACCAAGTGCACAACCCGCTTCCCTAGGACGACCACATGGAGTCGCCCCTGCTCCGCTGTCGCCTCGTTTGCCGTCCTCGTCTCAGAGCCACCACGCGTCTTGCAGATCGAGGTCGACAACGATCCTGAACTCGTCAGATCTGACCTCCCTGGCCCTCACCCGATTGCCGTCTTGCGACCTGGACCGCAAAGGCCGGGAACTCGCCATCGTGGCTTAACCGACGCTGAACCGGTCTTGACTACACTTTCCGATATGGGTATATGATGGGAAAATGGCACGCGCAGCGACCACATCGGACGTCTTCAACGCGATCGCCGAGGCGCAGCGCCGCGACATCCTGATGCTCTTGCGAGCGGGTGAACGGCCGGCGGGCGACGTAGCCCAGGAGTTGGGGATGACCCAGCCGGGCGCATCCAAACACCTGCGGGTGCTCCGGGAGGTCGGTCTGGTGCAGGACCGCAAAGCAGGCAAGCGGCGGCTGTACGGGCTGGATGCCCACGGGCTGCGCACGGTCCACGAGTGGACCGGCGGGTTCGAGCAGTTCTGGAACGAGAGCTTCGACCGACTGGACGCGTACGTGCAGGAACTCAAGCAGGAAGGCAAGAGGAGCAGCTCATGAGCGAGACAGGACGAGGAACGTCCCCGCAGTCTGCGGCCGGCGACCGTGAGATCGTGATCTCTCGGATCATCGATGCCCCACCCGAGGTGGTGTTCGAGGCGTTCACCGAGGTGCGGCATCTGTCGCGGTGGTGGGGGCCTGTGGGGTTCACCACCACCACGAGGGCGTTCGAGTTCCGCGTCGGCGGCGAGTGGGACTTCATGATGCACGGACCAGACGGGACGGACTACCCCGAGTGGATCACCTGGACCGAGCTCACCCCGCCGGAGCGGATCGAGTTTCTGCACGGTGAGCACCGCGACGACCCGAACGCCTTCGAGTCGGTCCTCTCGTTCGTCGCTGAGGGGGCGGCGACCCGGATCGAGATGCGCACCGTGTTCCCCACCCCACAGGCGCGCGACGAGGCGGTCGAGAAGTACCATGCGATCGAGGGCGGGCAGCAGACCCTGAGCAACCTCGCCGCCTACGTCACCGAGACCCTTCGGAACGGAGCTGAGCGCTGATGGCCGGAAAAGTGTTCGTCAGCGTGTCGATGTCGCTGGACGGGTTCATCGCGCCCGAGTCCCTCTCGGAGCTGATGGGGCAGCAATGGATGGAGCTACAGGCGTGGATGTTCCCACTGCGGTTCATCCGGGAGAACCTGAAGCTCGGCGAGGGCGGCGAGGAGGGGCCCGACAACGACATCGCGCGGGAGACGTTCGAGCGCACCGGTGCGAGCATCATGGGCAAGCGCATGTTCGACGCCGGCGAGCAGATGTGGCCGGAGGAGGCGCCGTTCCACACGCCGGTGTTCGTCGTCACACACAAACAGCGTGACCCCTGGGAACGCCCGGGTGGCACCACGTTCCACTTCGTCACCGACGGCATCGAGTGGGCGCTCGATCAGGCGCGCGAGGCCGCCGGAGATCGTGACGTCCGCATCGCTGGCGGCGGCGAGACGATCGTGGAGTACCTGAACGCCCGCCTGGTCGACGAGCTCCACGTCGCCCTGTCACCAGTGTTGTTCGGCTCAGGGATCCGACTGTTCGACGGCGTCGACGCCACCCGTGTGGCCCTCGAGCTACATCGTGCGGAACCAACCGATCGGGTCACCCACCTGAACTACACCGTTCGTAGACGATAGCAACCGTCGGGACATTCGCCCCACTCGAATACGACCCTGCACTGGTGGCCGCGAGATTCGTTCTTCGAATCTGGTGCGACAGACCGCCTCCGCTCACCTGTCTGGTGAGCGGAGGCGGTTGGTCGGTTGACGGTTTCGATGCGCGTGATGAGCGCGGGCGATGGGTACAAGTACCTGCTGCGCACGGTCGCGGCCGGCGATGGCGACCGGTCGCTCTCGACGCCGTTGACGCGCTACTACGCGGAGGAGGGAAGCCCGCCCGGTCGCTGGCTCGGCTCCGGCGTCGCCGCGCTCGGCGGTGGGCGGATCGCGGTGGGCGATCAGGTTTCGCAAGCCCACCTCCAGCTCCTCGTCGGCATGGGCCGCGACCCGATCACCGGCGCCCCGCTGGGGCGCGCGTACCCGGAGTACCGCAGCGCCGCAGAGCGGGTCGCCGCCCGCGTCGCCGACCTCGACACCGACATGGGGCCGGCGGCGATGGCCGAGGCGGTCGCCGGGATCGAGGCCGAGGAGACCGGGCGCGGCACGCGCCGGGCGGTTGCGGGCTACGACTTCACCTTCTCGATCCCGAAGTCCGCGTCGGTGCTCTGGGCGGTCGCGGACGCCGGGACGCAGGCGCTCATCGCGGACGCGCACCATGCGGCGGTTGCGGAGGTGGTTGCGTTCATGGAACGGGAGGTTGCAGCCACCCGCACCGGCGCAACCGGACGCAACGGCGCGGTTGCGCAGGTCGACGTGCGCGGGCTCATCGCCACCGCGTTCGACCACTACGACAGCCGGGCGGGGGACCCGCACCTGCACACGCACGTGGTCGTGTCGAACAAGACGCAGACCGTCCTCGACGGCAAGTGGCGGTCCCTCGACGGCCGGCCGATGCATGCCGCGACGGTCGCCCTGTCCGAGCTGCACGAGGCCGTGTTCGCCGACCACCTCACCCGCGCGTTCGGCGTCGAGTGGGAGGCCCGCGACATGGGCCGGGACCGGAACCCGTCGTGGGCGATCGCCGCCGTGCCGGAGGAGCTGGTGGCCGAGTTCTCATCCCGCTCCCGGCACATCGACGCGGAGAAGAACCGGCTCATCGCCGAGTACGTGGCCCGGCATGGGCGGCAGCCCTCGACGGCGACGATCATCAAGCTCCGCGCCCGGGCCACTCTGAGCACGCGGCCGGAGAAGGAGGTCCGCTCGCTCGCGGACATCACCGCCGACTGGCGGCGGCGCGCCGGCCGGCTGCTCGGGACCGATGCGACCGCGTGGGCGCGTATCGTCACCGCGAACGACGCATCGCTGCTTCTGCGCGCCGACGACGTGCCCCTGGATGTGATCGCAGGTCTCGGGAATAGCGTCGTGGAGGCGGTCGGCGAGAAGCGGTCCACTTGGCGCCGCTGGAACCTGACCGCCGAGGCGGCCCGGCAGACGATGGGCTACAGGTTCGCCACCATCCACGACCGCGAGGCGGTCGTCGGGCTCGTCGTGGATGCCGCCGAGGCCGGGTCGCTGCGCCTCACGCCACCCGAGCTCGCGTCCGCCCCGGCCGCGTTCCAGCGGCGAGACGGGACCAGCGTGTTCCGGCCCCGCCACTCGACGGTGTTCTCCTCCGAGATCCTGCTGGCGGCCGAAGACCGCCTCCTCGAGCGCGCCCGCACCACCACTGGCCCGATCGTGCCGTTGGCGACCGTGGAGAGGCTCACGGGCAAACCCGACCCCGAGGGCCGGGTCCTCGGCGACGACCAGGCCGGCGCCCTCGCCTCGGTCGCCGTCTCCGGCCGTGTGGTCGACGTGCTCGTGGGGCCGGCCGGCGCCGGCAAGACCACGGCCATGTCGGCGCTGCGGCGGGCGTGGGAGGCCGAGCACGGCCGCGGCTCCGTCGTCGGGCTGGCACCCTCGGCGGTCGCGGCGCAGGTCCTCGCCGATGACCTCGGCATCAAGACCGAGAACACCGCGAAGTGGTGGGACACCCACCAGCGCACCGGGGCCATGTTCCGCACGGGCCAGCTCGTCATCGTCGATGAGGCGTCCCTGGCCGGCTCCCTGTCCTTGGACCGAATCACCGGGCTTGCCGCCGAGGCCGGGGCGAAGGTCTTGTTGGTGGGCGACCACGCGCAACTCCAGTCCCCGGCCGCGTCGGGGGCGTTCGCGATGCTCGTGCACGACCGCGACGACGCCCCCGAGCTGGTCGACATCCACCGCCTCGTCAATGAGTGGGAGAAGGCCGCCTCCCTCGGGCTCCGGCACGGCCGCACCGAGGCGATCGACGCCTATCTGGAGCACGGTCGCGTCGCCGAGGGTGAGACGGAGGCGATGATCGACGCCGCTTACCGCGCCTGGCGCACCGACACCCTCGCCGGTAAGGCGGCTGTGCTGGTCGCGGATTCCAACGAATCGGTGCTCGCGCTGAACGAGCGGGTCAGAGCAGACCTGATCCTCGACGGCACCGTGGACGCGCGCCGTGAGGTCGAGCTGCGCGACGGCACGAGAGCCGCGGCCGGGGATACCGTCGTCACCCGCCACAACGACCGCCGCCTGCGCGCCGGGAGGGGCTGGGTCCGCAACGGCAACAGGTGGACGGTCACCGAGGTCCGCGACGACGGCTCCCTCATCCTCCGCCGCGCCGGCCGGACGTGGGGCGCCTCGGTCGTACTCCCCGCCGGCTACGCGGCCGAGCACGTCGACCTCGGCTACGCGGTTACCGCCTACCGGGCGCAGGGCATCACGGTCGAGACCGCGCACGTCCTCGCCGACGCGAGCACGACGCGGGAGAACTTCTACGTCGCCATGACCCGCGGCGCCGACGCCAACACCGCCTACGTCGCCGTCGACCGACCCGACGCCGCACACGACGGCCCCCGCAGCAGCGACGCGACCGGACGGAGCGTGCTCGCCGGCATCCTCCAGCACGTCGGCGCCGAGCTCTCCGCCCACGAGACGATCACCGCCGAGCAGGACGCATGGGGGTCGATCGCCCAGCTCGCCGCCGAGTACGAGACGCTGGCCGCCGCAGCACAGCACGACCGCTGGGAACTCCTCATCCGAGCCTCCGGCCTCACCGACGACGAAGCAGACGACGCGATCGCCTCACCGGCATTCGGCGCTCTCACCGCCGAGCTCCGCAGGGCCGAGGCGAACCAGCACGACGTCGAGACCCTGCTGCCTAGAGTCGTCCGCGCACGCGGCTTCGGCGACGCCGACGACATCGCCGCCGTCCTCCATTACCGCCTCGCGAGGGCCACCGCCCGGCCCGCCGGGTCGGGGCGCACGCGCAAGGCGCCCCGCCTGATCGCCGGCCTGATCCCCGAGGCGGCCGGCGCGATGAACGGCGACATGCGGCAGGCGCTCACCGAGCGACGCGACCTCATCGAAGCCCGTGCCACCGCGCTTCTCGACATGGCACTGAGCGACGGACAGAGCTGGGCCGCAGGGCTCGGCGCGCCGCCGAACGACGCGCGGGCCACAGCGGCCTGGCGAAGGCACCTGCGCACGGTCGCCGCGTACCGCGACCGCTACGACGTCACCGACTTGTCGCCGCTCGGCGCACCGGCCGCGAGCGACGTGCAGAAGCTCGACGCGGCCCGCGCGCGGGCCGCGCTCGACCGCGCACAGCGCGTTGCCCACGCGGATCGACCCGAGCAGGAGCGCGCCGGGCGCATCGGAACAGAGCGAGTCGGACGGTCGCTGTAGTGGCAGACGCGATCGGTCAGTCCCGGCTGCGAGATGGAGCCAGATCGCCAGCGCGGATGGGCAATGCCCGCGTCGCATGGAGCGCACCGCTGGGGCTCCCAGATAGCGATGACGCGACTTCCGCGCACCGCCTGCCACCATGGCGACATGGATCTCGACGCTGTGCACGCGCTGCCGATGGCAGACCAGATGACGTACCTGCGCGGACGGATTCTTGAAGCGGCGTTGAGCATGGAGGCTGTCGCGCGCTATCTCCATGTGAGGCTGGGCGGTGGCTCCGACTTTGAGGCGGCCCTTCACACTCCTCAGCAGTTCCAAGTGCTGATCGCAGAATGCGCTGAGCACGCTGCGCAATGCGAGCGATTCAGCGACCGGACCCGGCCTCTCGCGATGGACACGATCACCGACGCAGCCACGCTTTACGAACGAAGAAATCGTTTCGTGCACGACGCTCTCCGACTCAACCTCGCCTCAGAGCAGCAATGGGAGCGATCCAAGCTATGGCGCCCGAAGAGTGAGATTGGCGAACCGCTGCCGGAGCCCGAGCCGGTGTCCGCTGAAGAGATGGTCGGCCTGGTCTTTGATCTCATCCGGACGACATGGCGACTTCGGGGTGCGCTCTGGTGCTTGATCAGTCCGTCGCAGGAAGCCTCTCCGTACCTCACCCATGCATTCGAGCCACAGTGGGACGGCTCGTTCCTTCCTGTGAGCGGCGCCTCACATGAACCGACCCGCGCGGAGGGACAGTGACGGACCGCGACCCTTCTCCTTGCAGGCGGGAGCGCACCTCTTACGGATGTCGTGGGAGCGTCGTACCCTTGTCGTGAGGCAGCGTTCCATTTAGCGCAGGTCCTTCGGGACAGTCCCTTCGGGGCCACTCATCATGATCTGCCTCCTCGACGGAGAGACACGTCTGATGAGAGGCCCGGCCATGCTTCGACTGCTCTGGGTGCTGAGCGTCCGCATCCGCTACTTCCTGCGGCGCTACATGCCCACCAACATCCTGCTGGACCTGATCCGCACGCGCCGCGGCCTGAAGTGGGGCATCCCCGCGATGCTCCTCGCCGCGCCGTACCTGCTGGCCGCGAGCGTCTTCACGACCCTGGCGGCGGATGGTCGCATCGGCTGGCTCAACCTCCTAGTGCTGCTGTGCATATGGAACGCGATGAAGTTCCTTGTCATGGGACCTGTCAGCTTCGTCCTCCTGACCCGCCTCCGCATCCAGGAGGCCGCTCGGAGCCGTCATGCACGTCGACTGAACGAGACGAAGGAGTTCCACGCCATGTAGCCAGCAAGGAGAGGCGTACTCGTGGGCCATCATTGCTGCTGTGGGCATGGCAAAGCGGATGATGATGGAGCAGGACGAGCAGGGGTGGAGCTACACCGACAAGTTCGTCTGCACGGCGTGTGTCGACGACTACGCCCTCGAGGACGCCATCGTCTCCGTCGAGTCCACCGATGAAACCTGCAGCTTCTGCGCTCGGTCTCCAGCGGCCTCTCTGGACGTCCTTATGGATGTCTTCGTAGCCGGGCTGCGCAACGAATACAACGATGCGGACGCCGAGTTCGTGCCATACGAAACCAAGGAGGGCGGATACCAGTTCTTCGCTGGACCCGGCCTGGACTCATGGGATCTCGTCGGCCGGTTCGAGGACGTCCTCCTCGGCGAGGGCCTCGTCGACGAAGTACGCAACTCCATCCACGACACCACATGGGTCGAACGGGACTACGTGTGGCGACGACGCGACGATGTCCTTCGCGACGCATGGAGCGCCTTCAGCGAATCGGTGAAGTACCGCACCCGCTACGTGATCTGGCTGGTCGATGACGTCGATGAACAGGAGCTGCGCGGCTATGGCGAAGTGCCGCCCGGCAAGATCATTCACGACATCGGGCAGCTTCTCGAACAGCTGGGAATGGTTCGCGTGCTGCCTGCGGCATCGGCCGTCTGGCGAGCGCAAACGCACGAAGGCTCTGTCCTGCAGCCTGCCGCGTCAGCCGGTCGACTCGGTACCGGGAAGCGCGAGCACGCGAAGCAGCCGAACCGCATGAGTCCCGCCGGCATTCCGATGTTCTACGGAGCCATGGACCTCGACACGGCGATCGTCGAGGTCGCCGTCCATGCCGCAGCGGACAGAGACCATGTCACGGTCGGCCGGTTCTCGCTGAGCAGCGACGTCACTGTGGTCGATTTCACAGCCCTGCCGACCACTCCGTCGGTCTTCGACCCGCGGCTGGGGCGCTTTCGTCGCGAGATCACTTTCCTGCACGAGTTCGTGAAGACGCTCAGCATTCCGGTCGCCCCTGGCGATGAGGCCATCGACTACGTCCCCACGCAAGTGCTCACCGAGTACTTCCTCCGAGTCTTCAAACCGGCCGAGAACCAGGACGTGATCGGACTCGTCTATCCGTCGGCGCCGCGTCCGGGAGGTGTGTCGCTCGTCCTCGACATCTCAAACGAGCGCTGCTTCGACGACTCCGCTACCGTCCCCCATCACCCGTCGCTCGTCCTCGACGCCGCGACCGTCTCGACATTTGCACTCCCGCGATAGACCCCACCCCTCGAACCGCGCCTCGCGCATTCCTCCCGAGGGCTACTCGACACCCCTCCGGGGGCGGGAGCGATGTCCGCGGCTCTCGGTAACCTTGGGTCAGCGGGGTCGTCGTTCGGCCTTGAGCCGGCCCACTGCCAGCCTCAATCGTCGTAGACGAGCGCGTCACGGATGAAAGAGGTGATCGAGCGTGACCGACGTGGTTCCGGACACCATCAACGTTCAACCGCACCCGCGGCTGCTCAGCGTCCTCGGCGACATCGAGTTCGCGCCGTGGCAGTGCATCGCGGAACTGGTCGACAACTCCTTCGACGAGTTCCTCCGCAACCCTCCGGAAGACGACGCGCCGACGGTCTGGGTGACGCTCCCGGCGCGGAGCAGCACACCTAAGGACGGCGAGGTCTGGGTCAAGGACAACGGCCCCGGAATGACCCTCGACCAGCTCAACAACGCGTTACGCGCCGGATGGACGAGCAACGATCGGTTCGGACAGCTCGGGCTCTTCGGCGTGGGCTTCAACATCGCCACTGCCCGCCTGGGACAGGTCGCTGTCGTCCGCACCGCCCGCGCGGAAGACCCGTACTGGACCGTCGTCACGATCGACCTCAAAGCGCTCGCCGCAGGCACCGACTTCAAGTTGCCCGTCGTCACCGAGCCCAAGAGCACGGGCGGCGAGCACGGCACCGAGATCGTCATCCGCAATCTCAAGCAGGAGCATCACCAGACGGTCAGTCGAGGACAGTCGAAGATCAAGCAGATCCTCGGAGACATCTACAGCTACCTTCTCTCGACCCAGGGCTTCCAGCTGATCGTCGACGGCGAGCTCGTGAAGCCGCGGCTGCCCTGCGTCTGGGACAAGAGCCGCTTCGTCGTCCGCAGCAATGAGCGCATCCCGGCGATCTTCGACATCGACGAGCAACTGCCCGATCGCCGCGTGTGTCTGGATTGCGGCGAATGGCAGGACCTTGGCGAATCCATCTGCGAATACTGCGAAAGCACCCGGGTTGAGGTGCGCGTGCGACGCATCTGGGGATGGGTCGGCATCCAGCGATACATCCATTCCTCGGACTTCGGGATCGACTTCATCCGTAACGGCCGCAAAATCCTCGTCCGAAATCGGAACCTGTTCAACTGGGACGACCCCGACGACCCGACCGGAAGCAGTGAGGTCGAGTACCCGATCGAGTTCCCTCGGGGGCTCGGTCGTATCGTCGGAGAGGTCCACATCGACCATGTCCGGGTGAACTACCAGAAAAACGCCTTCGAGTACGACACCCCCGAGTGGAAGCGTGTCGTCCGCGTCCTTCGCGGAGATGGTCCGCTGCGCCCCAAGATCGGACAGCGGCTCGGCTACGGCCCCAACTCCTCGCCACTCGCGCAGCTCTTCACCGGCTACCGGACCAACGAGCCCGGACTCAAGGACTTGATTCCGGGAAACGGCAAGGTCGCCCTTCACGAACTCGCCCGCGAATGGGCGGACAACTTCCGTAAGGGAGAGCTCGACTTCCAGACCGACGAGAAGTGGTACCAGGCTGCGGCCCAGCATCTGGAACTCAAGGAAGCCGCGACGCAACCGCCTGTCTCCGACCCGGAGCCCGGAGACGGCGGCGACATCCTCACGGCCAAAGGGCTGCTTCCGACCAGTCCTGTCACGCCCCCGGCAGCCCCGTCACCTTCGACCCTCGTCGAGAGCGAGGACGACCGCCGCGCGAAGTGGCGCGTCGGCGCGTCGTCAGTTCCCGACCTCGACGCGAGCTTCGGGCTCCCAGGCCACGGCGCACCCTTGCAAGTACAGGCCTGGCTCGTTCGGGGACATCGGATCACCCGCCCCAATGAGACCAGCCCTGTTCCCGTGTACGTCGCCTCCGGCAAGGGAGCCCAGGTCGAGGTCTTCATAGACTCTGAGCACCCGATTTTCGTCGACTTCGGCGTCGACACCCGCGACCTCGTCGTGATCGAGCTGGCCGACTTCTTGCGCGTGCGCGACAGCTCCAGCCGCGCCATCTCGGCGATCTTCGCCGACCTCAAGGACAAGTGCCTGCCCGATCACCGCATCGCCGGCCCCTTCCTCACCGACCTGGCCAGGAGGACCCTGAATCGAATTCGCGAGGCCATGCAGCCGGTCGTGGCGGGCAACGCCGCCGGCTACTGGAGCCTGCTCTCCGCAGACGACCAGGCCGCCGCCGAACGACTGTTCGCCGTCGAAGGAGGCTCTGCGAGCTGGGAGGACGTGATCGCATCTGGAGAATGGGTCGGATACGTGCCCGGAGCCGCGCTCGTGCATCTGGTCGAACAACGCCCGGAGGCGTTCCTCGACGGCAGAGTGTTCCGTAGTTCCTACCAGCCTCTCGGCAACGCTGCAGCCAAGCGTGCCTCTGCCGACCGCATCGTCGATCTTCTGGGCGACGTCGCGACGCTTTCCGACGTCCCGGCTCGCCGTAGCCCCGAGGAGCTCCAGCGCGGCCGCCTCGCCTGTCTGCTGCTGTCCCAGGAGATTGCCGAGCCCACCGCGGAGGAGGCCGCATGACCTCCTTCCTGGCGCCGCGACGGCTATTGGAAGGCGGTCCCGATCGATTCACCCGTCAGGTTGAGCGGCTCATGGGGCTACTCGGGTTCCGGGACGTGGTGAACATCGACGGTCCCGGAGACCATGGCGGCGACCTGCTCGGTACCTTCAACGGCCAGCTCTGGGTCCTGCAGTCCAAATGGAAGAACAAGGGAGCGGTCGACCGCTCCGGCGTCGACGAAGTGTCGACGGCGTTCGAGCACTATGGCGCGAGCAAGGCCGTCGTCGTCACCAACACCAAGCCCTCATCGGACGCTGAACAGCGGGCCACCGAGCTGCTCCGGCTCGGGCGCACGATCAACTTCTGGACCGGGCAAGACCTCCAACAGCTCTTCGACGCCGCCCCAGAGCACACGCCGATCGTCCTGCGCGACTACCAGGACGCCGCCGTCTCCGCGCTCTGGTCCGACCTTCAAACGCGCCGCCGCGCCTTGCTGATTCTCGCGACCGGACTCGGCAAGACGGTGGTCGGCGGCGAGATCGTGGGGCGCTACCTGCGGGAGAACCCGGACCAGGACGTCCTCGTCGTCGCCCATACGAAGGAACTCGTCAACCAGCTCGAACGGGCGTTGTGGCGACACCTGCCCAAGCGCGTACCGACGCAGGTCTTGACGGGGGAAGACCGGCCAGGTTCGCTTTCCGGTGTTACCTGCGCCACCACGGCCAGCGCGCTCGGCGCCGTGCTACGCGGCTGGAAGCCGGGCCTCGTGATGATCGACGAGACCCACCACGTCGGCGCGGATGGCCAGTACGATCGGCTCCTGGACGAGTTGAAGGACAGCCTCCAGTTCGGGGTCACCGCCACCCCATGGCGTGGGGACAAGTACGACATCGAGAACCGTTTCGGCGTAGCAAGTTTCAAGCTCGGCATCGAAGACGGCATGCGGCGTGGCTATCTCGCCACGGTCGACTACCGGCTGTTCGTGGACAACATCGACTGGGATGTCGTGCGCGAGGCAAGCCTCAACAACTACTCAATCAAGGAACTCAACTCGCGGCTGTTCCTGACGCAGCGTGACGAGGCCGTCATCGACGCGCTCAAGGAGGCCTGGAACGCAACCGTCTCGCCGCGTGCGATCGTCTTCTGCCAGACCATCGAACATGCCGAACGCATGGAGCAACTCCTTCGGCGACTCCCGGAGTGGACCAACGCGGCGGCCCTCCACGCCGGCATGTACAAGCGCGACCGTCAGCAGCGGCTTCTTGACTTTCGCGCCGGGCGCATACCGATCCTCGCCGCTGTCGACATCTTGAACGAGGGCGTGGACGTCCCCGACGTGAATATTCTCGCTTTCGCGCGCGTCACGCACAGTCGACGCATCTTCGTCCAGCAGCTCGGCCGCGGCCTACGCCTGCGCGAGGGAAAGGAGAGTGTTCTCGCGCTCGACTTCGTCTCTGACATCCGACGCGTCGCGGCGCTGCTGAACATGCGCCGCCAGCTCGAAGTCAGCGACATCGAAGTTCTCCCTACCGTGCCTCAGCCGAGCATCCAGTTCAACGATCTGCGCGCCGAGAGCCTCTTGGAGCAATGGATACTCGACGCGGCCGACCTGGAGACCGCCAATGACGAGGCGCGGCTCCAGTTCCTCGACCCGGACGTCCTGCCGGCATGACGCGGGACACCCTGGTACCGCAGGCCCAGCTCGTCAACGTAGTCACCGCCCTCTACGAAGACGCGCAGACCAAGAACTGGACCCACCTTCCGCCGCGTGACCGCAGCCAGGCGTACAGCGCCTGGGTCGATGACGCCCGGGTCGGCGGCATCCTCACGAAATACATGACCCCCGAGGCCGCACGCGCATGGATCAAAGACGGGCCTATGAAGGAATACGCCCGTGCCCTGCGCGGGATGGGCCGCTATGCCAGATTCGGCAAGTCTGGAGGTACGACGGCACAGGACATCATTAGAACCGCGCTCGGTGCCGGATGGACGCTCGTCGAAGGAACTAGCGGAATCAAGCCGTTCCACGCTCACGCCGCCGATCAGAACGGCGCTCTGGCGTATCTCGCATGGGACGAGGCGAGGAACTTCAAGAACCTTGTCTGGGCGGCGCTTCGGGCGAGCGTTGATCTCGGCATTCCTGGTCATGTCGTGGTCACCGAGCCGCCGGGAACCGTTACCGCACGGGACGTTGCCGACGGGCACACCGCCATCGCAAGCCGCTGCGGGCTCAGTGTCCACTACGTCCGCGAACAGCTCGGAAGTGCACGATGAATGGCCAGTTGAACTCCGTCGAGATCTTCGCCGGTGGCGGCGGCATGGCCCTCGGCATGCGCCAGGCCGGCTTCACCCACGAGGCGCTCGTCGAGTGGTGGGCGCCGGCCGCGAAGGTCCTCCGTCACAACGCCGAACGAGACTCCTCCCTCTGGACCAAGGAGCACGTCTTCGAGAAGGACGTTCGTAAGACGACTGCGGAACTCGCCGAACTCGGTCCGATCAACCTCGTCGCCGGCGGCCCGCCATGCCAGCCGTTCTCGCTCGCAGGCACCGGCGCCGGCCACTCCGACGACCGGAACATGTTCCCCGCTGCGCTCGACATCGTTAGGCAACTTCTGCCCGACTACGTCGTCTTCGAGAACGTCCCCGGCCTCACCCGGCCCTCATTCGCCCCCTATCTCGACTACGTCCGCGACCAGCTCCGGCGTCCCACGATCACGCCGAAAGAAGGGGAGCTCTGGGACGAGCACCATTCGCGGATTCGCGCCAGCAACCTGAAGGAGCTCTACCGCGTTTACCAGGAAGAGGTCGATGCGGCTGACATCGGCGTCCCGCAGAGTCGCAAGCGCATTTTCCTCGTTGCGATCCGTGCCGACCTCAAGAACGCGGGCTCTTGGCCCGGCATCACCAGGACGCACGGCCGGGACGTTCTCCTTCACCAGCAGTGGGTCACCGGGACCTACTGGGAGCGCCATGGACTCCCGAAGCCGGAGGAGACTCCCGAACGGCTCAAGGCCCAAATCGAGCGGATCAAGAAGACGGGCGTTCCCGACGACCGACTGGCCTGGAAGACCCTCAGGGACCTTCTCGTCGATGTGCCGGAGCCGGCCGTCGAGACAGCGCCAACGGATTGGCCTAACCATGTCGCCATTCCGGGCGCGCGAACTTACGCGAAGCACAACGGCAGCCCACTCGATATGCCGAGCAAGACCATCAAGGCTGGCGTCCACGGAGTGGCCGGGGGAGAGGCGATGCTGCGTGAACTCGACGGCACCGTCCGATACTTGAGCATCCGGGAAGCCGCTCTCGTTCAAGGATTTCCGCAGGACTATGAATTTCCCGGCGTCCGCAGTCGGGTCATGGGCGTCATTGGGAACGCCGTCGCCGTCGATGTCGCCGCACAGGTAGGCCGGACGCTCATCAGTCTCAGAGCCGAGCGCCCGGTCACGCCCTCTGCGGCTGAGACCGCGGATGATGCTGGCACTGACCCGGTCATCTACGAGTCCGCCGCGCGGGCGGCAGTGATTGCCTGATCGCCTGGCTCCGTCGCACAGGCCGGGCTACCGTCGGAGCATGACCGCGATCACCGAGTCTTGGGCCTCGACACCGGGCACGGCGAAATCGATGCGATCCAACCGCGGCCGAGACACAGGGCTGGAACTCCGCGTCCGTCGTGAACTTCACCGCCGCGGGCTCCGTTACCGGGTCGACATCCCACCGCTTCCAGGGCTGCGATCACGCGCCGACATCGTCTTCACACGAAAGCGAATCGCCGTGTATCTCGATGGCTGCTTCTGGCACGGGTGCTCGATCCATGGCGTCATCCCTGTCGCGCATTCTGATTACTGGCGCCCCAAGCTCGCGAGGAACCAAGAGCGCGACGCGCATGCGACACGGGTGCTAGAAGAATCGGGGTGGACCGTCCTCCGATTCTGGGAGCACGAAGACACAGCGACCGTCGTGGAGACGATCCGATCGGCCGTCCTCACACTCCGCGGCCCAAGTCCCACGACCATCGAGTAATGGGGCCTTGCCGGCCGGTCGATCGGGCGTCCCTCTTGGCGAACGCGCGATCAAGAAGTTCCGCCGTGATGGGATCGACCGTCTCGTTGCGCCTGATGTAGTGCTGCAGTGTGATCTTCGGGTCCGTATGGCCGAGAAGAGCAGCGGCGAGCTCGACGCCCGCAAGCTCGTTGATCGCAGTCGCCACCGTGCGTCGGAACATATGAGGCGTGACCCCTTCGATGCCCGCGAGATCCAGCACATGCCGGAGCTGGCGACGGACGTTGTTCGTCGTCAGCGGTGTGCCGCCTCGGGTCGCGAACACCAGGTCGTCGTCCCCGATCCTGCCCTGCTGAGCGAGCCTCGAACGCAGCGCCTCCGCGGAGAACGACGGCAACGCGACGACTCTGCGCGAGCGCGCCGTCTTCGGGTGGTCCTGCCGGATTGTCGGCACGCCGCGGCGGCTAACAATCGTCCCAGCAATTCGCGCAGTCGCAGGAGACGAGGCTACGTCCACGTCTCGGCGTCGCAGCGCGAGCACTTCCCCGATGCGTGCCGACGTGCCCAACATCACCTCGATTATGGAGCTGAGCTGACCGTCCGGTCGGGGTCCCGTCTTGCTCAGACCCGACTCCCAATGCCGAACCGCCGTGCGAACGGCATCGACCTCCACGGGCGTCAGCGCCTCCGGGAGAGTCGGCTCGCGGTGTAGGCGGCTCACATGGTCTATCGGATTTCGCGGCAGGATCTCATGCCGTACCGCGAGCCCGAGAGCGAGCCGCAGGACGACCCGCGCTTGCTTCGCCTTGCTATGGCTCTCGCGCGCCAGCCCTTTCAGGAACCAGTCGCAGCGTGCGACACCGACCTCTCGCAGCGTGAGGTTCTCGAAGGAGGGAATCACCAGACCGCGCATGTTCCGTTCGTAGAGCTGCATGGTCGTCAACGAGAGCCGACCCTCCAACTCCATATCTGCCAACCAGTAGTCGACGAGCGTGGGAAAGCCGCTGTCCGGGGTGAGGTCGGACGAACCCGGCTGGAACAATGACCTCTTCGACAGCTTCACCTTCAGGGCGTGCTCCGCGGAAGCTCGACTGCCCGCCGTCGCCGACACCTGGCGACTGGCGCCATCCCAATCCCGATACCTGGCACTCGCAACGAAGCGCCCTGATTCTGTCGCGGCAACCCGGATCTTCCCGAACGTGCCGATCGGAGTCCGCGGTCTACCCATGAAGCGAACAACACGATCGGCACGCCGAAGCGGGAGAGCGGGGAGGGCATGATTTCAGCACGATCCGTCACCTTACGAGAGCGTCGCCCCCGGACGGAGTGGGGCGCGCTGCGTAGGGAGGAGCTTGGCGGCTGATAACTTGGCGAACGTGACCGTTGACGTCGAAGCCGGTGAGTCGGCTGCCGCATCGCCCGAACGCCGGACCGTCGCCAGCGTCGAGGATCTGATGCAGGTTCTCGAACCCATCACCGCGGATGGACGCGAGGTCTGGTATCGCGGCCACCGGGACCATACTTGGGAGCTTCAGGCTTCTGCGTTCAGGAAGCCGGAGCACCGTGAAAATGAACGCGTCATGCTCGCGCGGTTTCGTCAGGAGGCCGCCACTGCGGGCCTGCAGTACGCATTCGATGAGTGGGGCTGGACCACGTTTGCGCAGCATCACGCACTTCCGACACGGCTTCTCGACTGGTCGCAGAGTCCCCTGGTTGCGTTGTTCTTCGCCAGTGAGCCGAATCCTTCTGGGGCGATCGACGACGTGGATGGCGAGTTCTTCCTCATCCATCCGAACGACCTAAACGAAGAGGCCGGTGACGCCGATGGAGGACATCCTCATTTGCTCTCGGACTCTGACATCACGCTCAAGGACTACCTGCCTGGTCGTGACAGCGAGAACAGGCGGAAGCCGAGAGCTGTCGTTGCCCCGCTGATCTTCGACCGGATTCGGTTCCAGACTGGAACATTCACGTTGACTCAATTGCCGTCTCCTGGAGCCGATCAAGAACCCCTGCGGAAGGCTCGGTCGCTTCAATCCTTCATCGTTCCGACGGCCAGCAAGGCGGCTCTCCGCGAGCAACTCGGTGTGCTCGGCTTCAACGAGGTCTCGATCTACCGAGATCTCGACCGGATTGCGAAACGGATAAAGGCCGTCTACGGCAGGAGCGCCGCATGAAGATTCGCACCGCGCTGATTCCGGAACTCACGGTCGCAAAGTTCCGGCGAATGAAGGACGTAGTCGACCTCAACCCGCCATATCAACGTGAAGGCGGCATCTGGGGGATTGATACCCGGGCAGGTCTGATCGACTCGATCCTCAACGGACTCGACGTTCCCAAGCTCTATTTCGAGAAGGAGTCCAGCCGTCGTCTTACACCGGCTGGTCTCACCTACCAGTATGCGGTGATCGACGGCAAGCAACGTCTCGAAGCCATCACCAGCTTCCTGTCAGGCGAACTGCGACTCGCCGACGACTTCCGCTACTTCGAAGACGAAAACGTACGAGCCGAACGGTTGACTCTCACCGAGCTTCAGGAACGGTACCCCACGGTCGCGCAGCGCTTCCTCGACTACGAACTCCCGATCGTAAGCGTCACTTCCGACAGTGGCGATCTGATCGAGGAGATGTTTCAGCGGCTAAACGCATCATCCTCTCTGAACGCCGCCGAACGCCGAAACGCGATCTCCGGGGCAACTCGCGAATCGGCGAACGAGCTCGCCCGTCACGATCTTCTCCTCAGTCGTTCCCCGATCAAGAACGCGCGATACAAGTACCGCGAGCTCGGAGCGAAGTTCCTGGCGATCGAGCATCAGCTCGATACGAGGGATCGACTCTCTGATACGAAAGCCGACACTCTCCACAGGCTCTTTGTCGCGACGCACGGAGACAACCCGAGCATCAGCGCGGCCAAAATGCGCGAGTACCAGGCGGCCGCGAGGGCAACGCTTGACCGCATGCTGCCGGCCTTCGCGGACAACGACCCGCTCCTCGCGTCGATAGGCACCGTCGTCGTCTACTACCTCGTCTTTCGGGATCCTGCGATCGCGGCAGCGGCCGATCGAGAGAAGCTTCAAGAGTTTGAGGACCTGAGGCGCGAAGCGTCACGCCTCGCCGAAGACGCCCCTGCGTACGCACGACCGGCGAACGTTCGCCTTCGCGAGTACAACGTCTTCGTTCAGTCCACGAACGACGGAAAGGCACTCGAAAGACGCGCTCAAATACTCGGCGCCTTCCTGACGACTCGAACTGATGAAGACCCCCTTGTCGGACTCGACGGACTCGGTGAGGGTGCTGAGGTTCCGGACAACGACGAGAGCTGACGAACCTGCATACGCGGACTCGGAGGACAGAGGGTCAACGACGTGGTTCGACAACAGGCGCCCGCAGCGGATCAGCGGCTTGAGTCCTGGTGCTACTCGTGCGGTTGCTTCATAAGCATCGACGACAGGACAGTCGAGCACGTTCCCGCGAGGGTGTTCCTCGACCGGCCCTTCCCCGAGAATCTCGCGACCGTCTATGCGTGCCGAGCCTGCAACAACGGCACCTCTGCCGATGAACTGTATATTGCATGCCTGCTAGAGGTCATGCTCGCTGGAACCATCGACTGCGCGGTCCTAGAGAGACGACGCATCGCTCAAGCACTTGAACGGCACCCGGAACTCACTACGTCGCTACAAGAAGCGCTCGCGGGCACTTCATCGGCGTGGCAGGCCAAGCGGACAGCACAGAGCCTTATGACGGTCGCCACAAAGATCGCGCGTGGTCATCTGATGTTCGATCTTGCCGATCCACGGTATGACGCCCCGCGCAGCGTGCGTTGGTTCCGCTTGGATGAGGTATCGACGTCCGAGGCCGAGGCATTCGACCGATGGAGTAATCGGGTGTCGGCGACACCAAGGCTCCTGCCAGAAGTCGGTTCGAGGGCGCTGTCGAGGATGTTCGATGAGCGAGAAGATCATCGGGAACCGAACTGGATCACGGTGCAAATCGACCGCTACCGCTATTCGTACCGCGTGGACCGCGATCCAGCCATCCGGTTCGTCTTACGTGGTTACTTCGCATGCGAGATCACCTGGTAGCGACGGCCACGACCACCATGCTCAGATACGTGCCGGCGGGGACCAAAAGGGGACCAGAATCATGCGATCCATGCATCGCACGATGTGAAACTGGGCCTAGAGTGCCCCGGAAACCCGCGGAAAATCGAGGATCGTGACTTCTTCGGCCGCCTGGGGGTCAAGGGGTCGCAGGTTCAAATCCTGTCAGCCCGACCACGAAGCGGTCTCCGCGCCGGTGTCTCACCGGCCGGGGGCCGCTTCCTCGTCCGCCCGCCGCGCGAGGCCCGGGTAGTCGACCACCAGGCCGTCCTCGTCCACCACGAGCTCCGCCTCGGCGACGGGGGGATCGAGCAGGCCGAGGCGCGGATCGGCATCGTGTTCGTGACCGGGCAGAGCCCGAGGTCGCAGTCGACGGCGACGTCGAGGTCGGCGTCGGCGGAGAGGCCGGGCGCAGGCAGCGCCACCCTCCCGGCTGCGCGCGCCTCAGCGCTCCAGCGGCCGGCGTCGTCGCGCCGCAGGCTCAGGTCGCGCGCCCATCCCTGCGCACGCACCGCCACGTCGAGGCGGCGCGTGATCCACCCCTCGCCGACCTCGAGCGACCAGGCGGCGCTGTGCTCGTCGCACGTCGAGGTGCCGTGCGCGGCCGCCGACGATCTGCATGGAATCCTGAGGATCCCGCGCGGTAACACTGTTACGCTAACGCCCGAGCGGTGCCGACGAAGGGGTCGACCGCGCGGGCTCCTCCCGAGGTGCGGTGCGCGTCTGCCGCTCACGATCACACCTCAAGAGGAGTCACACCATGAAGAAGACACTCGCGGCCCTCGGGGTCGCCGGTCTCGCCGTCGTCGGCCTCGCCGCCCCCGCGCAGGCCGCGCCGCCCCCGAGCGCCGAGATGAACCACGAGTCGTACTGGGAGAACCTGGGCTACGGCGACTGCGAGAAGATGGAGTTCGACGACGGCGTCGGCAGCTTCACCCTTCCCGAGCCCCCTGCCGGACAGCAGTACACGCTGCTGGTGCTGAAGGCCGGCTCCGGCGACGGCGCCAGCGACGTCATCCCGTGGCCCGCGCCAGGCACCTACTGGCACAGCTCCGACAAGGACCTGAGCCACGTCATCTACTGCATGGACGGGTACGTGAGCTGACGCTCCCGCTCGACCCCGACTCCGATGGGGCCCTGCAGCAGGGCCCCATCGGTCGTGTCCGGGCCCGCCCGTGACGAGCGCTAGGACACGAAGACGAGGATGCGGTCGTCGCCCTCCGCGGGCGCGCCCCGCCCGTCGGTGTTGCCCGTGAGCGCCCAGAGCGCGCCGTCCGGTGCGAGCACGACGTCGCGCATCCGCCCGTGCTCGGCGAGCCAGTGCACGGTCGACCGGCTCGGATCGGCGAGGTCGACCTGCCGCAGCGACTGGCCGCGCAGGTTGGCGATCCACAGCGACCCGTCGGCGTGGGCCATGCCGCTCGGGCTCGCCTCGCTCGGGTGCCACTGCTGCAGCGGATCGACGAAGCGCGCGTCGCCTGCGGCGCCCTCCACGATCGGCCAGCCGTAGTTCGCGCCCGCCTCGATGCGGTTGAGCTCGTCCCACGTGCTCTGCCCGAACTCGGTGGCGTACATCGCGCCCGCGTCGTCCCAGGCGAGGCCCTGCGGGTTGCGGTGGCCGAGGCTGTAGACGGGGGAGCCGGGGAACGGGTTGTCGGCGGGGATTGCGCCGTCGGGCTCCACGCGCAGGATCTTGCCGGCGAGGCTCGACGGGTCCTGTGCGGCGTCGGGCCGCGAGGCGTCGCCCGTGGTCACGTAGAGCATCCCGTCGGGGCCGAAGGCGATGCGGCCGCCGTTGTGGTTCGCGGCGCGCGGCAGCCCCTCGAGCACGACCTCGGGCTGCCCGAGCCGCAGGGCGCCCGGCTCGCCCGAGAGCGGCGCGCGCAGCACCCGGTTGTCGTCGGCGGTCGTCGTGCACGCGTAGAGGTAGCCGTCGTGCACGGCGAGCCCGAGCAGCCCGCCCTCGCCGCCCGCCATCGTGCCGGCGACCTGCGCGAGCGGCTCGAGGCTGCCGTCGGCCGACACCTCGACGACGGTCGCCGAGTCGCGCTCGCTCACGAGCGCGGTCGTCGCGTCGACGAAGGCGATCGACCAGGGCGCGCGCAGCCCGGTCGCGTGCACCGTCGGCTGGTCGAGGGTGCCCGGGTCGGCGCTCGCCGCGCTCGGAGCGGGGTCGGATGCGGTCGGACCGGCGGGCGGCCTCGTCGCGGTCGCGGCCGGCGAGGGCTCGGTCGCGGCGGGGCCGCAGCCCGCGAGCAGCGCTGCCGCCGCGGTGGCGGCCAACGCGCAGGCGAGCGCTCGGCCCCGGCGTGGCTGCATGGCGGCTCCTCCATCGTGCGTGGCCACACCCTACGCCGGGCCGGGGGATGGCCCCCTGTGCGTGCCGCCGCCCGGCGCCTACGCTCGCAGCCATGAGCGATCCCGCAGCACCGCTGCCGCCCGCGCCGCCGCCCGCCGGGCCGCTGCCCGCCGGGCCGCTGCCCGCCGTGCCGCCCCGCTGGTTCATCCGCACCGCGTGGGTCGTGCACCGCGCCCTCTACCGGATCTCCGGCGGACGGCTCGGCCTCTCGCGGCCGCGGCCGGGGAAGTACGGGATGCTGCGGCTCCACACCGTCGGACGCCGCACGGGCGAGCCCCGCGTGGCGATCGTCGCGTGCTACGAGGACGGGCCGGACCTCGTCACGATGGCGATGAACGGCTGGGCGGAGCCCCACCCCGCCTGGTGGCTGAACCTGCAGGCGCACCCCGACGCATCCGTCGACCTCCCAGGCGGCACGAGGCGCGTGCGTGCGAGGGAGGCGCACGGCGTGGAGCGCGAGCGCCTCTGGGCGGGCTTCGACGCGTACAGCGAGGGTCCCTCGATGGCCGAGTACGCGCGCCTGCGCGCCCGGCGCACGCCGGTGGTCGTGCTGGAGCCCGCCGACCGCTGACGCGGCCGGCGCCGCGGCTTCAGACGAGCGACAGCTCGCGCAGCTTCGCCTCGACCTCGTCGTTCGACGGCTCGACCTGGTGCGAGCCGTCGGGGAAGACGACGACGGGGATGTTCATGCGACCGGAGATGCGCTGCGCCTCGGCGGCGGCGGTCTCGTCGCGCTCGAGGTCGACGTAGTCGTAGTCGACGCCGAGGCCGTCGAGCTGCTGCTTGGTGCGTCGGCAGTCGCGGCACCAGTCGGCGCCGAACACGCGGAGGGAGGAGGCAGTCATCCCTCCACCCTACGGGGGCCGCCGGAGTACGGTCTCCCTGTGAGCAGCGCCGTCGTGGACGTGCCGCCCTCCGCGGAGCCCGAGCGCGCACCGCGGCGGGTGCCGCCGTGGTGGACCTGGCCGATCGCCGCAGCGGTGATCTTCGCCGCGGCGCTCGCGGGCGTGCTCTTCGCCCCGGTGGGCACGACGGTCGCGGTGTGGTGGCCGGCGGCCGGCCTCTCGGTGCTCTTCGCCCTCCTGCAGCCGGCGTCGCGCCTGCCCGCTGCCGTGCTGCTCGTGCTCGCGGTGACGATGACGGCCAACCTCGTCGCGGGCCGCCCGCCGGCGCTGTCGATCGGGTTCGGCATCGCCAACGCGGCCGAGGTGGCCGTCGTCTCGGCGCTGCTCGGCTGGGGTCGCCGCGACTTCCGGCTGTCGACGATCGTGGCGGGCGTGCGCTTCGCCGCCGCGGCGGCGGCCGGCGGCATCGTCGCAGGCATCCTCGGCGCGGCCGCGATCGCGCTGCTGAGCGGCGGCGCCCCCTGGCCCGTCGCGGGCTTCATCGCCGCCTCGCACGCCGCAGCCGTCGGCATGATCGCGCCGTTCGCACTGCTGCCCAGGCGGCTGCCGGTGCGGGCGACGCGCGCCGAGATGGCGGTGCAGGCGCTCGCGCTCGCGGTCGTGATCGGGATCGTCTTCCACCCCGACACGGCACTGCCCCTGACCTTCGCCCCCTACCCGCTGCTGGCCTGGGCGGCGTTCCGGTTCCCGATCCGCGTCGTGCTGCTCGAGACGCTGCTCGCGGCGCTCGCGATGCTCGCCCTCACGCTGGCCGGCGGCGGCGTGCTCGGCGCGCCGACGACCGACGCCCTCACCGGCGCCGCGCTGCTCGAGGTCTTCCTCGTGACGTTCACGGGCCTCGCCGTCGTGCTCACGGCCGCGCAGTACGAGCTGCGGGCGACGGGCAGGCAGCTCGAGGCCTCGACGCGGCTGCTCACCGGCAGCGTGATCGACGCGCGCGTCGGCCTCGCGATCGTGCACCGCGACGCCTCGCTCGCGCGCCTCACCTGGGCGAACCGCGTGGGCCGCGAGCTGCTCGCGCCCGAGCTCGACGGGGACCGCTGGGACGGGCCCACACGGGCGGCCGCGGCGCGCGCGCTGGCCACCGAGGAGCAGGCGACGGTCGTCGACACCGGGGGACGCACCATCACGGTCGCCGCCAACCGCATCCACGGCGACGAGGAGCTCTTCGCCGTGCAGCTGCTCGACGTGACGGCGATCCTGCAGGCGCAGCGGGCCCGCGCCGACGCCGACGTCGAGGCGGCCGCCGCGCGCACGATCCGCGCCGAGCTCGAGCGCCAGCGCGACGACTTCCTCGCCACCACGAGCCACGAGCTGCGCACACCCATCACCAGCATCGTCGGCTTCGCCGAGCTCGTGGCGGAGTCGGATGCGGTGGCCGAGACCGAGCGCAGCTGGCTGGCCGTCATCGAGCGCAACGCCCAGCGCCTGTCGGAGCTCGTCGAGGACCTGCTGACGCTGAGCGGGGGCGCCACGGCGCCGCCGCGCCCGCGGACGCCCGAGCGGGTCGACTGCGCGGCGGTGCTCGAGGAGGTCGCGGCCGGCCAGCGGCTCCTCAGCGACGGCAAGGGGCTGGTCGTCGAGATCGACGCGGGCGCGCAGGTGGTGCTCGCCTCGCGCAGCGACGTCGAGCGGGCGGTCTCGAACCTGCTCGCGAACGCGATCAAGTTCACCCCGGAGGGCGGCGGCATCCGGCTGTCGGCCGAGCGCGACGCGGCGGCGGGCGAGGTCGTCGTCGAGGTCGCCGACACGGGACCGGGCATGAGCGACGAGGAGCTGGTCCACGCCTTCGACCGCTTCTACCGCGCTCCCGCCGCCGAGCGGGCCAACATCCCCGGCACCGGCCTCGGGCTCTCGATCGTCGCCGAGCTCGCGCGCCGGAACGGCGGCTCCGCCGAACTCCGGTGCAACGCCGCCGGCGGCATCACCGCATCGCTGCGGCTGCCGTCGGCGCCCTGACCGCGGGCGCCTCGAGCGCCTGCGCGAGGTCGGCGATGAGGTCGTCCGGGTCCTCCAGGCCGATCGACAGGCGCAGCACACTGGCGTCGGGCTTCGCCTCCGCCGCGACCGGCCGGTGCGTGAGCGAGGCCGGGTGCTGGATGAGCGAGTCGACCGACCCGAGCGACACCGCGTGCGTGAACAGGCGCACCCCCTCGGCCACGGCGGCGGCCGCGGCGAAGGAGCCGACGTCGATCGCGAGCATCGACCCGGGCCCCGCCATCTGCCGGCCCTGTCCCACGAGGCCCCGCGGGTCGCATCCGTCGAGCCCCGGGAAGCGCACCGCGCGCACGCCCGGCAGGTCGAGCAGCGCCTCGGCGACGCGCACGGCGCCCGCCTGCTGCGCGCGCACGCGCAGCGGGAGCGTCTGCAGGCCGCGGTGCATGAGGTAGGCGCTGAGCGGATGCGCGATGGCGCCGGTGATGGCGCGCACGGGGCGCAGCGCCCGTGCCCACGCCTCGTCGCACGCGACGACGCCACCGAGCACGTCGCCGTGGCCGCCGATGTACTTCGTCGCCGAGTGCATCGAGAGCGCCGCGCCGTGGTCGAGCGGCCGCTGCAGCACCGGCGTCGCGAAGGTGTTGTCGACGAGCACGGGCGCCTCGCCCGCCGCGGCGACGAGCGCGTCGAGGTCGACGAGCTCGAGCGTCGGGTTGGCCGGCGTCTCGGCGATGACGAGCCCCGTGTCGGGCCGCACCGCCCGCTCGACCGCCTCGACCGAGTCGACGAACGTCGTCTCGGTGCCGAGCAGGCCCGTCGCGAGCAGGTGGTCGGTGCCGCCGTAGAGCGGCCGCAGCGCGACGACGTGCGCCCCGCGCCGCTGGCGCGCGGCGGTCAGCACCGCCGTCGTCGTGGCCATCCCCGACGCGAACGCGACCGCTGCCTCCGCGCCCTCGAGCGCGGCGAGCGCCTGCTCGAAGCGTGCGACCGTCGGGTTCCAGAGCCGCTGGTAGACGGCGGAGCCGTCGCCCACGTCGCCGCCGGTCGCGAGCCGCTCGTAGGCGTCGCCGCCGGAGTCGACGCCCGCGAGCGGGTTCGTGGAGGAGAGGTCGATCGGTGCTGCGTGCACGCCCAGCGATCGGAGCTCGTCGCGGCCGGCATGCACCGCGAGCGAGTCGAGTCGGAGGCGAGCGTCATTGCTCGTCGTCATGGCCACCATGATGCCCGAAACGGGAGGTGATGCGGGGCGGGAGGATCCGGCGCGCCGTCAGCCCTCCGGGCTCGGCTCGGCGGGGGTCGTGGGCTCCGGCTCCGGTGCGGGCGGCGGCGGGGTGGGGGCAGGCTCCGGGTCGGGCAGCGGCGGCGGCACCGGATCGGGCAGGGTTGGCTCGAGCGGCGGCTCGACGGGGGCGGGCTCCACGGGTGCCGGCTGGCTCGGAGCCGGAGCCGGAGCCGGAGCCGGCGCGGGAGCCGGCGCGGGCTGCACGGGCACGGGCCGCGGCTCGACCGGCACGGGCGCGGGCTGCGGCCGCGTGGTGCCGGGGTCGGTGATCGGCCGCGGTGCGGCCCGGTCGATCGCGTCCCGCGCCTCCTGCGACGCGGTGGCGAGCAGGGCCGCGCCCTCGGGGTTGCCGGTGGCCTCGAGCTGGAACGCCTCCGCCATCCATGCCGCCGCGACGTGCAGCGCGAGCCCCTCGACGAGGTCGAGCACGTCGGCGGGCGTGTGCCCGCCGCGGACGACGGCGAGCACCGAGGCGATGTGCCGGTCGGCGTCGCCCAGGGCTGTCTTCGCGCCCGTCGGCGCGAGGGCGAGGGCCGAGCGCAGCGCGTCGATGTCGGTGCGGCTCTCGGCCGCCGACGCCGCGGCGGCGCCCAGCCGGGCGATCGCGGCCTCGAGCCGGTCGATGCGCGCGTCGTCGAAGTCGCGCGGATCGCCGAGCGAGCGCAGCTCGCGGTCGAGGTCGTCGACGTTCTCGGCCGTCACCGCCGCGATCGGCGGCCGCTCGGCCGCGGCCGCCTCGACGCAGGCGCCCAGCAGGTCGAAGGCCGCGGGGTCGCCGGCGGCCTCGGCCCGCTGCTGCCAGCGGTCGGCGAGCGCGCGGTCGTCGGCGGTCGTGAAGCCTTCGTCGACGATCGCGCGCAGCAGCGCCGTGCGCTCCTCGCCGAACGCGCTGCGCTCGCGCTCGCCGAGCACGCCCTCGGCGCCGCCGACGTGCTCGGCGGCCGTCAGCACGTCCTCAGCACGGCGCTCGAGGGCGACCGCGGCGACGATGCGCACCTCGAGCTCGCACGCGGCCTGCTCGTGCTGCTCGTGCCACGACGTGATCTGCCCGGCGAGGATGCCGGCGCGCGCCTGCGATCCCCAGGCGACGACCGAGCCGGAGACGATGAGGGCGGATGCGCCGAGAGCTGCGAGGCCGACAGTCCAGCGGCGCCTGCGGCGCAGTCGGTGCCGCTCGGCGAGCACCGCCGCGCGACGGCGCGCCTCGGCGGCATCGAGGCCCCTTGGCCCCGGCGCCGGCTGCTCGTCCACGGTGGACCTCGCAATCATGCAGGAAGTGCACGTTCATGCTACGCGCTCCAGCGTGCCGCAGGGTGACGGGCAGGCGAAGCGCGGATGTCCGGCGGGTGCGAGGATCGGCAGGTGAGCCTCATCGCCCAGCCCCTCCGCATCGGCGCCTTCGACGTGCCCAACCGCATCATGCAGGCCGCCCACTCGAAGCAGTACTCCGACCGCGTCGAGTCGGATCGCGAGACGGCCTACTTCGTGCGCCGCGCCCGCGGCGGCTGCGGGCTGTTCGTCGCCGGCAACCACCTCGTGCACCCCTCGGCGTCGACGCGCGGCTTCGAGGACGCCTGGCGGCCCGAGGCCGTCGACGCCAACCGCCGCATGACCGACGCGGTGCACGAGGCGGGCGCGCGGATGCTCGTGCAGCTCAACCACCACGGGGCGCAGGCGGCGCCCGAGGGGCCCGACGGCCCGCGACCGGTGTACGCGCCCAGCCGCATCCTCTCGCCCTCGACGGGCGTCGCCACCCGCGAGGCGAGCGCGCGCGACATCGCAGGCTTCGTCGAGGCGTGGGCCGATGCGGCCGAGCGCAGCCGCCTGGGCGGGTTCGACGGCGTCGAGCTGCACATGGCGCACGGCTACCTGCTGCACCAGTTCCTCAGCCCGCTGTACAACCGGCGGACGGATGCGTACGGCGGCGACCTGGAGGGCCGCACGCGGTTCCCGCGCGAGGTGCTGCGCGCCGTGCGGGCGCGCGTGGGCGACGACTACACCGTCGGCATCCGCATCGTGCTCCACGAGCACAACCCCGAGGGGCTCGACGCGGCCGACCTGCGCGAGGCGGTCGCGGCGCTGCGCTCCGAGGCGCGCATCGACTTCCTCGACACGGCGGCCGGCGGCTACCACGACGTGCACTGGGTGTTCCCGTCGTCGGCGATGCCGGTCGACTGGCTGCGCGACGACGTCGCGGCGCTCAAGGCGGCGAACCCCGACGTGCCGGTCTTCGGCGTCGGCGCCGCGCGCAGCGTCGAGGAGGCGGAGGAGGTGCTCGCGAGCGGCGTCGCCGACATGGTGGCGCTCACCCGCGGGCAGCTCGCCGACCCGGACCTCGCCGCGCGGCTCCTCACCGGCGCGACCGACGGCATCCGCCACTGCATCCGGCTCAACCAGGGCTGCCTCGGCCGGGGCAGCCAGGGGCTGCCGGTGAGCTGCACCGTCAACCCCGAGGCCGGGCGCGAGCTCGAGGCGGCGCCGGAGCGCGCGGCGCGCCCCGCCCGCTGGACGGTCGTCGGCGGCGGCCCTGCGGGCATGCGGGCCGCGCTCGACCTCGCGCGCCTCGGCCACGCCGTCACGCTGCTCGAGCGCGAGGCGCGCCTCGGCGGGCAGCTGCTGCGCGCCGCGCGCGTGCCGGGCCGCGACTCGGTCTCGCTGCTCGCGACCGACCTCGAGCGCGACGCGCGCGCCGCGGGCGTCGAGGTGCGGCTGGGGGAGCCCGCCACCCTCGCCGCGATCCGGGCGACCGCGCCCGACCGGGTGGCGCTCGCGGTGGGCGCGGTGCCGCCGGCCGGCGGCGGCGCGGCGATCGACGAGGCGTTCGAGGGCGCGCGGCCCGCGACGGTCGACGCGTGGCGGGCGATGGACGATCCTGCGGCGCTCGGGGAGCGCGTCCTCGTGGTCGACGACGACGGCACCGCGCACGCGTCCGGCGTGCTGCTCGCGCTCGTCGCCGGCGGCGCGTCGGTCGAGGTCGTGACGCCCTTCGAGCGGCTGCTGCCGCACGTCGGCACCGGCTACGAGCGGCAGCTCGTGCTGCGCACGCTCGCGGCGGGCCGGTTCCGGCGCATCGCCGGCGCGCGGGTGCGCCGCGGCGAAGGCGGATGGGTCGCGGTCGACGCGCTCACCGGCCACGAGGCGCCGCTGGCCGAGCCGACCGCGATCGTCGCGCTCACGCCGCGCGAGGCCGTGCGCCTCGACGGGCTCGACGCCGAGCTGCTCGAGGCCGAGCTCGGCGTGCCGGTCTCGGCGATCGGCGACGCGCTCTCGCCGCGCGGCATCGACGCGGCGATCGCCGAGGCGTGGCGGCTCGCGCAGGGCAGCGCCGACGACTGAGGCCTGGCGCGCGCGGCTCGCCCTGCGCCATGCTGGCGGCATCGCGGCCGTGCGGCCGCAGTGAGGAGCCAGCATGGCAACCCTGCTCAACCCCTACCTCGCCTTCGGTCGCGAGGCGCGCGAGGCGATGAACTTCTACCACGGCGTCTTCGGCGGCGACCTCGTCATCAGCACCTTCGGCGAGTCCGGCATGGCCGACGACGCGGGCGACGCCGACCTCGTCATGCACGCGCAGCTCACGACGGCCGACGGCCACACGCTGATGGCGAGCGACACCCCCGCCTCGATGCAGCAGCCCACCGGCGGCCAGCAGGTCTCGCTCTCGGGCGACGACGCCGGCACGCTCACCCGCCACTGGGAGGGGCTGAGCGACGGCGCGACGATCGTCGAGCCGCTCGTCGAGGCGCCGTGGGGCGACACCTTCGGCATGCTCGTCGATCGCTGGGGTGTGGGGTGGATGGTGAACATCGCCGGCGCTGCGTCCGGCACGCCGGCGCCGAGCCTCGACGAGGGCGCGGACGGCCGGTCCGCCGACCGCTGACGCACGACGACGGGGCCGAGCATCGCGCTCGGCCCCGTCGTCGTGCCCGCCTCAGGCGGGCGGCTGCGGGGCGCCGCCGGAGGCGGTGTCCTCCTCGGTCTCGGGGTTGTGCTGGTCCGGCTCGTCGAGCGGCTGCACGTCGCGGTCCTCCGGGTCGACGGTGGGATCGTCGTGGTGCTGGTGATCGCTCATGGCGTCTCCTCTCCTCGGTCCACCCGTTCTACACCCGCCGTCAGCGCACGGGCTGGATGCCGAGCGAGTCGAGCAGCCCGCGGATGCGCTGCTCGATGTCGTCGCGGATCGGGCGCACGGCATCGATGCCCTGGCCGGCCGGGTCGGCGAGCTCCCAGTCCTCGTAGCGCTTGCCGGGGAAGACGGGGCACGCGTCGCCGCAGCCCATCGTGATGACGACGTCGGAGTCGCGCACCGCCTCGGTCGTCAGCACCTTCGGCCGCTCGGCCGTGATGTCGATGCCGACCTCCCGCATCGCCTCGACGGCGACGGGGTTGATCTGCTCGGCGGGCATCGAGCCGGCCGAGCGCACCTCGACGGCGCCGCCGGAGAGCTCGCGCAGGAAGCCCGCGGCCATCTGCGAGCGGCCCGCGTTGTGCACGCAGACGAAGAGGGCGCTGGGGGAGTCGTGGGTCTCGGTCATGGTCGCTCCAGGTGCGGTCGGTGTCGGATGCGGTCAGCTGGCGGGGGAGAGCTCGGCGAGGAGGCGGTCCACGCGGCGCGCGATGTCGTCCCGGATCGCGCGCACGCCGTTGGGAGAGGCGAGAGCTGGGTCGCCGACCTGCCAGTCCTCGTAGCGCACCCCGGGGATGATCGGGCAGACGTCGCCGCAGCCCATCGTCACGACGACGTCGGCGGCGCGCACGGCGTCGTCGGTGAGGGGCTTCGGGAACGGGTCGCCGTCGACGCCGAGCTCGTCGATGAGCGATCGCACCTCGGGGTGCACCTCGGCGGCGGGCATCGAGCCGGCCGAGCGGGCGACCACGGCGCCGCCGGAGCGCTGCTCGACGAGCGCCGCCGCGAGCTGCGACCGGCCCGCGTTCTGCACGCACACGAACAGCACGTGCGGCACGCCCGCCGTGCGGTCGCGCAGCACGTCGGCGATGCGCTGCCGGGCGAAGCGCTCGGTGAGCACGAGCAGGTGCGACGAGATGCGGGAGGAGCGCGCGAGGCTCGCGTACGACTCGCGCACGATGCGCAGCACCGCGTCGCCGGAGAGGTCGGGGGTGGCGTCGGCGATGCGCCGAGCGACGTGCGAGAGCTTCGCGTCGACGTCGACCAGCGCGCGGTCGCCCTGCCCGCGGCTCCAGGAGGGATCGGCGTCGACGCGCGCGGCCCGCAGGCCGTCGACGAGCGCCGCGACGACCGGGCGCATGCCGGGCTCGACGCGGTAGTGCACCCACGTGCCGCGCCGCTCGGAGGCGACGACGCCCGCGTCGCGGAGCACCTTCAGGTGGTGCGAGACCGTGGGCTGCGAGACGTCGGCGAGCTCGGCGAGGTCGCACGCGCACGCCTCGCCCGTGGGGGAGGCGGCGAGCATCGACAGCATGCGCAGGCGCAGCGGATCGGCGAGCGCCTTGAGCGCGGGCGCCATCGCCAGCGCGGTGGGGGCGTCGATCGCGGAGGCCGCATCGACGCGGTCGCAGGCTTCGGCGACAGGCGGGGCGAGCACCATGCGGATCCTCCAGGCGGGCTGCCGTCGACGCGTTGTGCATCGATCGCTGTCTATATTGATGCATCTCGATGCAGGTCGCAAGCGCCGTGCCGATGCCGGAGTACCCTGGGAGCCATCCCGACCTGCGAAGGAGCAGCACCATGCCCGAGACGATCATCGCCGGCTACGCCCGCACGCCGTTCGCCAAGTTCCTCGGGCAGCTGGCCCAGACGCCCTCGACCGAGCTGGGCGCGCACGCGGCGAAGCACGCGCTCGCGAAGGCCGGCGTCGAGCCGGCCGAGGTCGACGCGGTCGTCGTCGGCCAGGTGCTGCAGGCCGCCGTCGGGCAGAACCCCCCGCGCCAGACCGCCGTCGGCGCCGGCATCCCCATGACCGTGCCCGCGCTCGGCGTCAACGCCGTGTGCCTCTCGGGCACCGAGGCGATCGTCGCCGGCCACCGCATGATCCAGCTCGGCGAGGCCGACGTCGTGGTCGCCGTCGGCCAGGAGTCGATGTCGCTCGCCCCGCACGCCGCGCCGATCCGCGCCGGCGCGAAGTTTGGCAACGCCAGCCTCATCGACACCATGCAGTTCGACGGGCTCACGGATGCGTTCGACCGGGTCGCGATGGGCGAGTCGACCGACGGCTACAACGCGTCGTTCGAGATCACCCGCGAGCAGCAGGACGAGCTGGCCGCCGCATCCCACGCGCGCCTCGTCCGGGCCCAGGCCGATGGCACCCTCGACGACGAGATCGTGCCGTTCGAGGCGAAGGCCGGCCGCAGGACGGTGACGGTCGCCGTCGACGACGGCGTGCGCGCCGAGACCACCGTCGAGTCGCTCGCGGCCCTCCGCCCGGCGTTCACGCCCGACGGCTCGATCACCGCCGGCAACGCGTCGCAGATCACCGACGGCGCGGCCGCCGTCGTCCTCGTCTCCGACGCCTACGCATCCGCCCACGGCATCACCGGCCTCGCGCGGATCCTCGCGACCGGCTTCGTCGCGGGCGCCGACGTCTCGCTGCACTCGCAGCCGGCCGACGCCATCGAGCAGGCGCTCGAGCGGGCCGGCAGGTCGACCGCCGACCTGCAGGCGGTCGAGATCAACGAGGCCTTCGCCGCCGTCGGCGTCGCCTCCACGCGCCAGCTCGGCGTCGACCCCGAGATCGTCAACGCCCACGGCGGCGCGATCGCGCTCGGCCACCCGATCGGCGCATCCGGCACCCGCATCGTCGGGCACCTCGCGCGCCGGCTGCAGCAGCTCGGCTCGGGCTCGATCGGCGCGAGCGGCATCTGCGGCGGCGGCGGCCAGGGCTCGGCCATCGTGCTCGAGGCGATCTGATCCGCTGACAGCGAAGCCCCCCGCGCAGGCGCACCCGCCCGGCCTAGGCTGGTCGGATGCGCCTGTCTGTGCTGGACCTCGCCCCCATCCACCCCGGTGAGACCGCCGGCGAGAGCCTCGCAGGCTCCGTCCGCCTCGCGCAGGCCGCCGAGCGGCTCGGCTACCGCCGCGTCTGGTACGCCGAGCACCACAACATGGCGACGATCGCCTCGAGCGCGACGAGCGTGCTCATCGCGCACGTCGCCGCGCACACGCGCACGATCCGGCTGGGCGCGGGCGGCGTCATGCTGCCGAACCACTCGCCGCTCGTGATCGCCGAGCAGTTCGGCACCCTCGCCGAGCTGCACCCCGGGCGCATCGACCTGGGGCTGGGGCGCGCGCCCGGCACCGACCAGCGCACCTGGGCGGCGCTGCGCCGCGACATCCGCGCCTCCGAGCGCTTCCCCGAGGACGTCGTCGAGCTGCAGGGCTACCTGCGCGGCGAGCCGACGGTGCCCGGCATCCGCGCGGTGCCCGGCCACGGCACCGACGTGCCGCTCACGATCCTCGGCTCGTCGCTCTTCGGCGCGCAGCTCGCGGCGGCCCTCGGCCTGCCGTACGCCTTCGCCTCGCACTTCGCGCCCGACGCGCTGCAGCAGGCGGTCGCCGTCTACCGCGAGCGGTTCGAGCCGTCGAGGCAGCTCGCCGAGCCGTTCGTCATCGCGGGCATCAACGCGGTCGTCGCTCCCACGCGCGACGAGGCGATGGAGATGCAGCGCACCGTCGTGCGCTCCCGCGTGCGCAGCCTGCTGCTGCGCGACAGCCCCGTCGCGCAGCAGGTCGGCGACGACGAGCTCGACGCGCTCGCCGCGAGCCCGCAGGCGGCGCACATCGCCTCGATGGTGCGGCACACGGCGCTCGGCACCGGCGACGAGGCGGTCGCGACGCTCCGGCGCTTCGCCGTCGAGGCCGACGCCGACGAGCTCATCATGGCCGTGCACGGCGCGACCGACGAGCGGGTGCGCGCGCTCGAGCTGCTGGAGGCCGCGGGGGCTCTGGGCGAGGCACCTGCGGCGTAGCCGCGCCGGCAGGCGGGGAGCCTGTCGGCCGTCCGCCGCTACCGTGGTCGCAGACACCGGAGGAGCACCGTGCCGCAGCAGCTCACGAACGCGCTCGTCGCATCGCCGCGTCGTCGCCGCGCCTGGGCGGCACTGACGGCGCTGGCGCTCGCCGTCGCGCTCTCGGCGGTGCTGCTCTACCGCGAGAGCAGCAAGCCCTTCGGCTTCGAGGCCGAATGGATGGAGCGCCTGGTGACCCAGCGCTCGCCGCTGCTCACCACCGCATCGCTGGCCTTCGACACCCTCGGGGGCGGCGTCGTCGCCACGCTCATCGTGCCCGGCGTCGTCGCGGGGCTGCTCCTGCTGCGCCGCCGGCCGTGGGCCGCGGGCTACTTCCTCGTGGCGTCGATCCTCACCGGGCTCCTCGTGCAGCTCCTCAAGCACGCGGTCGGCCGCGCGCGGCCGCTCGACGTGCTCGTGACGGTCGACCACGGGTCCTTCCCCTCCGGGCACGCGGCGAACGCGGCGCTCGTCGCGACGGCGCTCGGGCTGCTGCTGCGGCGCTGGTGGGTGTGGGCCGCTGGCGCCGCCTGGACGATCGGCATGATGCTGAGCCGCACCTACCTCGGCGCGCACTGGCTCTCCGACACCCTCGGCGGCGTGCTCGTCGCCGTCGGCGTCGCGCTCGGGCTGTGGGAGCTCCTCGCCGCGCGGCTCGAGCGAGAGCGCCGCGGTCGCCCCGAGCCGGCGGGCGCCGAGGAGACGGTCAGCGCGCGTCGGTGACGCCCAGGCGCGCGGCGCCGAGCGCGAGCCGTGCGACGGATGCCGCGGCCGCCGCGAGCAGGTCGCCCGCGTCGCGCTGCAGCGCGTCGAGCGTCGCGGGGCCGGCGGCGATCGAGAGCGCCGGCACGCCCATCGCGGCGGCGGCCTCCGCGTCGACCGAGCCCGCGAGCACGCACAGCGGCACGCCGTGCCGCTCGGCGGCCGCGTGCACGACCGAGACGACCTTGCCGCCGGCCGACTGGCCGTCGAAGCGGCCCTCGCCCGTCAGCACGAGGCCGGCGCCGGGCACCGCGGCGTCGAGCCCGGCGAGCTCGGCGAACCACGCGCCGCCCGCGACGACGTCGCCGCCGGTGAGCGCGCGCAGCACGCTCGCGACGCCGCCGGCCGCACCGGCGCCCGGCACGTCGATGACGGATGCCGCGTCGACGCCGAGCGCCTCGGCGCCGATGCGGGCGAAGCGCTCGAGCGCGGCGTCGAGCGCGCGCACGTCGTCGGGGCCCGCGCCCTTCTGCGGCCCGAAGACGGCGGCGGCGCCGCGCGGGCCGGTGAGGGGCGCGTCGACGTCGGTGACGAAGCGCCAGCGGGCGGCGAGCGCCCGCGGGTCGACGCCCGAGATGTCGAGGTGATCGAGCGCCGCGAGCCCGCCGCCGCCCGGCTGCACGGGCCGGCCCGACGCATCCGTCAGCCGGGCGCCGAGCGCGGTGAGGAGGCCGGCGCCGCCGTCGCTCGTCGCCGAGCCGCCGAGGAGCAGGGTGAGCTCCGCGGCGCCCCGGTCGAGCGCGTCGAGCACGACGCGGCCGAGGCCCGCCGTGGAGGCGGCGAGCGGCTGCAGCGGGGCGTCCTCGACCTGCGGCAGGCCGGCCGCCTGCGCGAGCTCGATCACGGCGCTGCGGCCGTCGAGCGCCCAGCGCGCGCGCGCGGGCCGGCCGATCGCGTCGACCGTCTCGGTGACGACCTCGTCGCCGCCGCGCGCGAGCAGCGCGTCGAGGCTCCCCTCGCCGCCGTCGGCCATCGGCACGAGCACCACCTCGGCGCCCGGCACGACCGAGCGGATGCCGCGCGCGGCGGCCTCGCACGCCTCGAGCGCGGTCAGGCTGCCCTTGAAGGCGTCGAACGCGACGACCGCCCGCGGCTGCGCGGCCGTCATCGCTGCAGCCCGTAGCGCTCGGCGAAGCGGGCGAGGATCGCCTGCGGGTGCTCGACGTGCGCGGCGCGGCCCGCGGCGACGAGGTCGTCGACCTCGGCGGGGGAGAAGTAGCCGTGGTCGCGGTAGACGCGGATGCGCTGCTCGAGCCCGTCGGCGTCGAGCTCCGGGTGGAACTGCGTGCCCACGACGTGCTGCCCGACGCGCACCATGTGCACGCACGCGGCCGACACGGCGAGCGTCGTCGCGCCCTCGGGCGCCTCGGCGATGCCCTCCTTGTGGCCGCCGAACGCGGTGAAGGCGCGCGGCAGGCCGTCGGTCAGCCAGTCCTCGCCCACGAGGCTCAGCTCGACCGGCGCCACCGACTCGGCGATGCCCCGCACCATGCGGCCGCCGAGCGCGTGCACGAGCGCGCCGAGGCCGAGGCACGCGCCGAGGTAGGGGAGGTCGTCGCGGATCACCCGCTCGGCGAGGTCGCGCAGCCACGTCACCGTCGCCGCGTGCTCGGGCGGCCGCCGGTGGTCGTCGCTGAAGTTCGCGGGCCCGCCGCCGACGAGCACCGCGTCGACGTCGGCGAGGTCGATCGCGGGCTGCTCCCGGTCGAGCCGCACCCGCTGCACCCGCGACTCGTCGAGGTGGCCGAAGCGCACCATCGCCTCGAGCTCGGCGGCCGCGACCTCGTCCTCGGGCCGCGACTGCACGATCAGGATCCGGCGCATGCGAGCCTCCCGTCCGCGGCCCACACGCCGCTCGATCCGCGGCGGTGGGAGCCCACGAGGTGGGTGTCGACGATGCCGACCGCCTCCATGAGCGCGTGCATCGTCGTCGGGCCGACGTGGGCGAAGCCGCGCGCCTTGAGCGCCCGCGAGAGCGCGCGCGACTCGTCCGACTGCGTCGGCACGTCGGCGAGCGTCTGCGGGGCGGGCGTCTCGCCGGGCTGGAACGACCACACGAGCGCGGGCAGCCCGCCCTCCTCGCGCAGCGCCACCGTCGCCCGCGCGTTGCCGATCGTGGCCTCGATCTTGCGGCGGTTGCGCACGATGCCCGCGTCGCCGAGCAGCCGTGCGACGTCCTCGTCGCCGAAGGCCGACACCGCATCCGGCTCGAAGCCCGCGAAGGCGGTGCGGAACGCGGGACGCTTGCGCAGGATGGTCGCCCACGAGAGCCCCGACTGGAACGCCTCGAGCGAGAGCCGCTCGAACAGCCCCGTCTCGTCGCGCACCGGCATGCCCCACTCGCGGTCGTAGTAGTCGCGCAGCAGCGGGTCGGTCGCGGCCCACGACGGCCTCGCGAGGCCGTCCTCGCCGACGATCAGGTGCATGCCGACCAGGCTAGCCGCGAGCCTAGGCTGGATCGGTGCACAGGACGGCGACGACGGATGCGGTGCGCCGCGCCACGCGGGAGGGCGTCGGCGTCGTCGTGGCGACGAGCGCCTACGGGCTCTCGTTCGGCGCGCTCTCGATCGCCTCCGGACTCGACCTCTGGCAGACGATGGCGCTCAGCCTGCTCATGTTCTCCGGCGGCTCGCAGTTCGCGTTCATCGGGGTGATCGCCTCGGGCGGCGGCATCGCGGGCGTCGCGAGCGCGGCGATGCTGGGGCTGCGGAACGCGCTGTACGGCATGAGCATGCGGCGCGTGGTGGCGCCGGCGCCGGCGCTCCTGCCGCTCGCCGCGCACGTGACGATCGACGAGTCGACGGCGGTCGCGCTCGCGCAGGACGAGCCGCGGGCGCAGCGCGTGGGCTTCTGGGTGACGGGCATCGGCATCTACCTCGGCTGGAACGTCGCGACGCTCGCGGGCGCGCTGCTCGGCGACCTGCTGGGCGACCCGCGGCAGTGGGGGCTCGACGCCGCGGCGGCGGCCGCGTTCGTCGGGCTGCTGTGGCCGCGGCTGCGCGCGCGGCAGGCGGTCGCGGTCGCCGCGGCGAGCGCGGTGGTCGCCGCGTCGCTGCTGCCCGTGCTGCCGGCGGGCATGCCGGTCATCGTCGCCGCGCTCGTGGGCGTCGTCGTCGGCCTCACGAACTGGCTCGGGCCGCGCCACGAGTCGGACCTGCCGGACCCGGGCGGCCCCGACCACCGTCAGGGGGACCACGCATGACGGTCTGGCACCTGGTGCTGCTCGCCGCGATCGCCGTGCTCGGGATCAAGCTGCTCGGCTACGCGGTGCCGCCGCGGCTGTTCGACAGCCCGCGGCCGCGGCGCACGCTCGAGCTGCTCACCGTGTCGCTGCTCGCCGGCCTGGTCGCCGTGCAGACGCTCGGCGGCGCGGACGGCATCGCGCTCGACGCGCGCATCCCCGCTGTGGCCGTCGCGGCGGGGCTGTTCGCGGTGCGGGCGCCCTTCATCGTCGCGGTCGCCGCGGCCGCTGCGACGGCCGCGCTGCTGCGCGCGCTCGCGGGCCTCGCGTGAGGCGCCCGCGGCCCTCGCGCGTTCGCTAGGGTTGCCTCTCGGGCCCGCCCGGCGACGACGCCGAGCACAGCCTCGTATCGCTATGCTGAACGACACTCGCCGGGGCCGCCGGCACCATCCGCACGGAGGAAGCGCATGACCGAGCACGACGCCCGCCGGGGCAACGACGGCGAGAGCACGCAGTCGTGGGGTGAGGACTACCGCGCCCAGCTCGCCGCCATGCTGTCGGGCACGACCGCCGAGGACCGCGAGGCGGTCGCCTCGCTGCCGTCGGGCTCGGCCATCCTCGTCGTGCGCCGCGGCCCCAACGTGGGCGCCCGCTTCCTGCTCGACCAGGACTCCACGATCGCCGGTCGCCACCCCGACGCCGACATCTTCCTCGACGACGTGACCGTGTCGCGCCGTCACGCCGAGTTCACGCGCTCGGGCACGACGTTCGAGCTGCGCGACCTCGGGTCGCTCAACGGCACGTACCACGACGGCGAGCGGGTCGACCACGTCGTGCTGCGCGACGGCGCCGAGGTGCAGGTCGGCAAGTTCCGCCTCACGTTCTACCGCTCACGCCTCGACCTCGAACCACGGCAGTGAGCGCACAGGCCGCGCGGAAGCCCGCCTCCCTCCTCTCGATCGGCCAGGTGCTGGCCAAGCTCGGCCCCGAGTTCCCCGACCTCTCGCCCTCGAAGCTCCGCTTCCTCGAGGACCAGGGGCTCATCACGCCCCAGCGCACGCCGTCCGGCTACCGCAAGTTCGACGCGGCCGACCTCGAGCGGCTGCGCTACATCCTCACGCTGCAGCGCGACCACTACCTGCCGCTCAAGGTCATCCTCGGGCACCTCGACGACATCGACCACGGCCGCTCGCCGCAGATCCCCGGCGCCAACGTGCGCGTCGAGGCGCCGTCGATCCTCGGCGCCGAGCGCCGGCTGTCGCGCGCCGAGCTGCAGTCGGAGGCGGGCGCGACGAAGCAGCTCGTCGCCGACGCCATCTCCGCCCAGCTGCTGCCGGGCACCGAGCCGTTCGGCGACGCCGCGGTGCAGGCGCTCAAGGCCCTCGTCGAGCTCGAGCGCTTCGGCATCGAGCCGCGGCACCTGCGCGGCATGCGCCAGTCGGCCCAGCGCGAGGCGGCGCTCATCGAGTCGGCGCTCAAGCCCATGCGCGGGCGGCGCGAGACGAGCAGCCAGGCGCAGGCGGCCGAGGCCGCGCGCGACCTCGCGAGCCACATCCAGTCGGTGCGCGAGCTGCTGACCCGCGACGCGCTCGGCGCCTGACGCCGAGGGCCCGCGCCCGCGAGTCCTGCTGCGCCGGCGTGGGCGGCAGGGCGTAGACTCGGCCCCGACACGCCGCGCCGTCGGAGGTTGCACCGAAGCGGGGCGGCGGCTCGATACGGTGGGGCTCAACACTCAACCTCGACTTGAAGGTTTGAGCCCCCGCAGCGGAAGGTACGGCCATGGGCGACGGCATCGATGCAGACCAGGGCGGTCCCGCCCGCCTCGACGCCGGCCTGCTGTTCACCGACGGCCTGCCGCAGGAGGCCGACGCGGTCGGCTACCGCGGCGCGATCGCGGCCGACGCGGCGGGCATCACGTACCGCCAGCTCGACTACTGGGCCCGCACCGGGCTCGTCGAGCCCACCATCCGGCCCGCGCACGGCTCCGGCAGCCAGCGGCTCTACTCGTTCCGCGACATCCTCGTGCTGAAGCTCGTCAAGCGCCTGCTCGACACCGGCATCTCGCTGCAGCAGATCCGGGTCGCCATCCAGCAGCTCCACGAGCACGGCGTGCGCGACCTCACCCAGATCACGCTCATGTCCGACGGCGCGAGCGTCTACCTCTGCACCTCGAGCGACGAGGTCATCGACCTCCTCGGCCGTGGCCAGGGCGTCTTCGGCATCGCCGTCGGCAAGGTGCTGCGCGAGGTCGAGACGCAGCTCATCGAGCTCGAGGTCACTCCCGCCGAGGAGCAGCACGTCGACGAGCTCGCGGCCCGCCGCGCCCGCAGGAGCCGCACGGCCTGACCGCTCGCGCCGCGCGCGCGGCGGAGGTCCGGCCGGTGGCCGGACGGCCGAGCGGCCTACGGCTGCTTGCCCTCGCCCGGCTCGGCCTCGCCGGCGTTCGTCTCGGCGTCCTCGACGGCAGCGGCCTCCTCGAGCTCCGCGGCGGCGGTCGCGTCGACGGCGGCGGTCGGGGCGGGCACCTTGCGGCCGGAGGCGGCCTCGTCGCCGGCGCGGCCGGCGGCGGTCAGCACGGTCTGGAGCAGCTCGTCGAACTGCAGCGCCATCTCCTGCGCGCCCTCGCCCGGCCACACGTGGAGCGGACGGGCCGCGCCCTGCGCCTGCTGCATCGAGGTGCGCTCGGGCAGCACGGTGTCGAGCACGAGCGGCCCGAACATGTCCTTGAGCTCCTGGATGCGGTACTGGTGCTCGAGGGACTGCGGGCGGGCGCGGTTCACGACGATGCCGAGCGGCTGCAGCCGGGGGCTGAGGCCTCGACGGATCTCCTCGATCGCGCGCAGCGCGCGGTCGGCGGCGGCGACCGAGAACAGGCCGGGCTCCGTCACGACGAGCACGCGGTCGGATGCCGCCCACGCGGTGCGCGTGAGGGCGTTGAGCGACGGGGCGCAGTCGACGAGCACGAGGTCGTAGTCGTTCTCGACGGTCGTGAGCGCCGTCTCGAGCTTCCAGATGTCCTTGATGGTCGGGTGCGGGCCGTCGAAGTTGATGGCCGAGGGGGAGCCGATGAGCACGTCGATCGTGCCGCCGTGCCCCTGGGTCCAGCCTGAGGGCGAGATCGCCTGCTGGACGACCTTGTCCTTCGGGTTCGTGAGGACGTCGGCGACGTTCAGGCGGCCCTCGATCTCGATGTCCATGCCGGTGGAGGCGTCGGACTGCGGGTCGAGGTCGACCACGAGCGTGCGGAGGCCCTTGGCGAAGGCGGCGGAGGCGAGACCGAGCGTCACCGTGGTCTTGCCGACACCGCCCTTGAGGGAACTGATCGAGAGTACGTGCACGGCGCCCAAGCCTAGCCCCACTACATTGGGAAGCCCGCGCCGCCGCACCCCCGGGAGGGTTCTGCATGTTCCAGAAGCTGCTCGTCGCCAATCGTGGCGAGATCGCCATCCGAGCCTTCCGCGCCGCCAACGAGCTGGGCATCCGCACGGTCGCCGTCTACGCGCACGAGGACCGCAACTCCCTGCACTGCCAGAAGGCCGACGAGGCCTACCAGATCGGCGAGCCGGGCCGCCCGGTGCGCGCCTACCTGACGGTGAGCGAGATCATCCGCGTCGCGAAGGACTCCGGCGCCGACGCCATCTACCCGGGCTACGGGTTCCTGAGCGAGAACCCCGAGCTCGCGACCGCGGCCGCCGAGGCCGGCATCACCTTCGTCGGGCCTGGCCCGGCGGTGCTCGCGATGGCGGGCAACAAGGTCACCGCCAAGGAGCACGCGATCGCCGCGGGCGTGCCGGTGCTGCGCTCGACGCCCGCGACCACCGACATGCAGACGCTGCTCGACGGCGCCGACGAGATCGGGTTCCCGGTCTTCTGCAAGGCGGTCGCCGGCGGCGGCGGCCGGGGGATGCGCCTGGTCCAGCGCCGCGAGGACCTCACGGAGGCGCTCGAGGCCGCCATGCGCGAGGCCGACTCCGCCTTCGGCGACCCGACCATGTTCATCGAGCAGGCCGTCGTGCGCCCGCGCCACATCGAGGTGCAGATCCTCGCCGACGCGACCGGCGAGACCGTGCACCTGTTCGAGCGCGACTGCTCGGTGCAGCGCCGCCACCAGAAGGTCGTCGAGCTCGCACCCGCGCCCAACCTCTCGGAGGAGAAGCGCGCCGAGCTCTACCGCGACGCCGTCGCCTTCGCCCGGTCGATCGACTACGTGAACGCCGGCACGGTCGAGTTCCTGCTCGACACCGCGGGGGAGCGCAAGGGCCAGCACGTCTTCATCGAGATGAACCCGCGCATCCAGGTCGAGCACACGGTCACCGAGGAGATCACCGACGTCGACCTCGTCGCGAGCCAGATCCGCATCGCCGCGGGCGAGACGCTCGAGCAGCTCGGCCTCACGCAGGACCGCATCGAGATGCACGGCGCCGCGCTGCAGTGCCGCGTCACCACCGAGAACCCCGCCGACGGCTTCCGGCCGGACACCGGGCGCATCACGGCCTACCGGTCGCCCGGCGGCGCGGGCGTGCGCCTCGACGGCGGCACCATCAACCCCGGCACCGAGGTGAGCCCGCACTTCGACTCGATGCTCGCGAAGGTCACGTGCCGCGGCCGCGACCTCGACACCGCCATCCGCCGCGCGCACCGCGCGGTGAGCGAGTTCCGCATCCGCGGCGTCGCCACGAACATCCCCTTCCTGCTCAACCTGCTCGAGCACGACGAGTTCCGCTCGGGCGACGTCTCGACGCACTTCATCGACGAGCACCCCGAGCTCACGCGCATCAACCCGCCCAAGGACCGCGCGTCGAAGGTGCTCGCCTGGCTCGCCGACGTCACCGTCAACGCGCCGAACGGCAAGGCCGACCGCGTCATCAACCCGGCCATCAAGCTGCCCGCGGCCGACCTCGAGGCCCCCGCGCCCGACGGCGAGCGCCAGCGGCTGCAGGAGCTCGGCCCGGCCGGCTGGGCGAACGCGCTGCGCGAGCGCACCTCGCTCGCGGTGACCGAGACCACCTTCCGCGACGCGCACCAGTCGCTGCTCGCGACCCGCGTGCGCACCGCCGACCTCGTGGCGGTCGCCCCGCACGTCGCCCGCATGACGCCGCAGCTGCTCTCGATGGAGGCGTGGGGCGGCGCCACCTACGACGTCGCGCTGCGCTTCCTCGGCGAGGACCCGTGGGAGCGGCTCGCGAGCCTGCGCGAGGCGATGCCGAACATCCCGCTGCAGATGCTGCTGCGCGGCCGCAACACCGTCGGCTACACGCCGTACCCGACCGAGGTGACGACCGCGTTCGTCGAGGAGGCCGCGGCGACGGGCGTCGACGTGTTCCGCATCTTCGACGCGCTCAACGACGTCGACCAGATGCGGCCCGCGATCGACGCGGTGCTCGAGACCGGCACCACGGTCGCCGAGGTGGCGCTGTGCTACTCGGGCGACCTGCTGAGCCCCGACGAGGACCTCTACACGCTCGACTACTACCTGCGCCTCGCCGAGCGCATCGTCGACGCCGGCGCGCACGTGCTCGCGATCAAGGACATGGCGGGCCTGCTGCGCGCGGGCGCCGCGACGAAGCTCGTGTCGGCCCTGCGCGAGCGCTTCGACGTGCCGCTGCACCTGCACACGCACGACACCGCGGGCGGCCAGCTCGCGACGCTGCTCGCGGCCTCGGCCGTCGGCGTCGACGCCGTCGACGTCGCGAGCGCGCCGATGGCGGGCACGACGAGCCAGCCGTCGCTCTCGGCGCTCGTGGCCGCGGTCGCGAACACCGAGCGCGACACCGGCCTCTCGCTCACCGCGGTGAGCGACCTCGAGCCGTACTGGGAGGCGGTGCGCCGCCTCTACAAGCCGTTCGAGTCCGGCCTGCCGGGCCCCACCGGCCGCGTCTACCACCACGAGATCCCGGGCGGCCAGCTGTCGAACCTGCGCCAGCAGGCGATCGCGCTCGGCCTCGCCGACGACTTCGAGAGGATCGAGGACTGGTACGCGGCCGCCTCGCGCATCCTCGGCCGCCCCACGAAGGTGACGCCGTCGTCGAAGGTGGTCGGCGACCTCGCGCTGCAGCTCGTCGCGCAGGGCGTCGACCCCGAGGAGTTCGAGCGCGACCCGCGGAGGTTCGACATCCCCGACTCCGTGATCGGCTTCATGGCGGGCGAGCTCGGCGACCTCCCGGGCGGCTGGCCGGAGCCCTTCCGCTCGAAGGTGCTCGAGGGCCGCACGGTCGACATCTCGGTCACGCCGCTCGAGCCCGAGCAGGCCGCGCGCCTCGCCGAGCCCGGCGCCGACCGCCGCGACGCGCTCAACGAGCTGCTGTTCCCCGGGCCGACGCGGGCCTTCAAGGAGACCCGCGCGCAGTACGGCGACCTCTCGGTCGTCGACACGATCGACTACCTCTACGGCATGCAGGCCGGCGAGGAGCACCAGGTCGGCATCGGCCGCGGCGTCACCCTCAACGTCGAGCTCGAGGCGGTCGGCCAGCCCGACGACGACGGCATCGTGACGGTCATGACCGTGCTCAACGGCCAGCTGCGCCCGGTCTACGTCCGCGACCGCTCCGTCACCGTCGACAAGCCGCAGGCCGAGAAGGCGGATGCGTCGGTGCCGGGCCAGGTCGCGGCACCCTTCGCCGGGGCGGTCACGGTCAAGGTCGCCGAGGGCGACGCGGTCGCCGCCGGCGACCCCGTCGCCACCATCGAGGCGATGAAGATGGAGGCCGCGATCACGACGCCGATCGCCGGCACCGTCGAGCGCCTCGCGCTCACCGGCACGACGCCCGTCGAGGCGGGCGACCTGCTCGTCGTGGTCCGCCCGTCGTGAGCGTCCGCGAGATCCGCGTCTTCGGCGATCCGGTGCTGCGCGAGCGCGCCGAGCCCGTTGACCCGTCGGCGCCCGCCACCGCCGCGCTCGTGCAGGACCTGCTCGACACGGTGCGCGTGCCGGGCCGCGCGGGCGTCGCCGGCTGCCAGATCGGCGTGGCGCGGGCCGCCTTCTCGTACAACGTCGACGGCGAGGTGGGCTACGTGCTGAACCCGCGCATCGACGAGGTGCGCGGCGAGCCCGTGCCCGTCGACGAGGGGTGCCTGTCGGTGCCCGAGCTCGGCTTCCCCACGCCTCGGCACCCGTACTGCCGGGTCGTCGGCGTCGACCTCGCGGGCGACGAGGTCGTGCTCGAGGGCGAGGGGCTCATGGCGCAGATGCTGCAGCACGAGATGGGCCACCTCGACGGGAAGCTCTACCTGCAGGCGCTCGACAAGGAGATGCGCTCGGTCGCGATGGCCGAGGTGCGGAAGGCCGCCTGGTACTGAGCGGTCAGGCGCCGCGGGGCGGAGCCGCCTCGGCGCCGGGCTTCGCGAGGGTGAGGATGCCGTAGCGCATCGCGCCGGTGCGGTAGGCGAGCATCAGGCGGGGGAGCGACAGCGCGAACTCGCGGTTGCGCGCCTCGACCGCGAGCCGGCGCGTCTCGGGGTCGACGAGCACCGACCGCAGCAGCCGGCCGGTGCAGATCGTCCACGTGCGCGCCACTCGGCGGCTGACGTCCTGGTACCCGACGACCTCGAGGCCCGCGGCACGCGCCATCGCCTCGTACTCCGCGCGCGTCCCCATCGAGGGCAGGCGCCCCTCGCGGCAGATCGGCTCGAGCAGGTGGCGCACCTCCCACCGGCGCGGGTCGGGGGCCGCGAGCCACGCGCACACGACGAGGCGGCCGCCGGGCACGAGCACGCGGTGGGCCTCGGCGAACAGCCGCTGCTTGTCGGCGAAGTGCTCGCTCGACTCGATCGCCCACGCGGCGTCGGCCGAGGCGTCCGCCAGGCCGTTGTCGAGCCAGTCGCCCTGCCGGATCTCGACACCGGCGGTCGCGTGCGCCGCGGCGTGCCGCGCCTGCTCGCCCGAGAGGGTGAAGCCGACGACGCGCACGCCGCGCGTCGCCGCGAGGCGCCGAGCGGTGGCGCCGTAGCCGCAGCCGATGTCGACGCACGCGTCGCCCGGGGCGAGGCCGAGGCGGTCGCCCACCGAGTCGACGAGCGCCTCGACCGCCGCTTCGGGGGTCTCGTCGCCCGTCGACCACAGCCCGTGGTGCACGTGCTCGCCCCACAGCCGCCGGTACGTGGCGTCGAGCTCGTCGTAGTGGTCGGCGACCGCCGCGGCGGACTGCGGGGCTCCGGGCAGGATCATCGGCTCACACGGGCAGGGGCTCGCTCGGCGCGGGCTCCGTCACTCGCCGACGTCGTGCGCCGTCGAGTTCGAGGCGTAGATGTCCTCGATCTGCGGGGCGAAGTCGCGCATGACGTTGTCGCGCTTGATCGACATCTTCGGCGTCAGGTGCCCGTTCGCCTCGACGAACTCGATCGGGAGGATCGCGAACTTGCGCACCGACTCGGCGCGCGAGACGAGCGTGTTCGCGCGGCGGATCTGGCCGCGCACCTCCTCGATGACGGCGGGGTGCTGCGCGGCCTGCTCGAGCGTCATCGCCTTGTCGTGGCCGTGGTTCTCGAGCCAGGTGGGCAGCATCTCGGCGTCGAGCGTGATGAGCGCGGCGACGAAGGGCCGCTGGTCGCCCACGACGACCGGCTGGCCGATGATCGTGTTCGAGCGGATCGGGTCCTCGAGCGTGTTGGGGGCGACGTTCTTGCCGCCGGCGGTGACGATGAGCTCCTTCTTGCGGCCCGTGATCGTCAGGTAGCCCTCGCTGTCGAGCGCGCCGATGTCGCCGGTGTGGAACCAGCCGTCCTCGGTGAACGCCTCGCGCGAGCCCTGCTCGTTGTGCCAGTAGCCGGCGAAGACGCAGACACCCTTGACGAGCACCTCGCCGTCCTCGGCGATCTTGACGCCGTTGCCGGGCAGGGCGGGTCCGACGGTGCCGATCTTGAACTTGTCGGGCACGTTGACCGTGACGGGCGCGGTGGTCTCGGTGAGGCCGTAGCCCTCGAGGATGCGGATGCCGAGCGAGCGGTAGAAGTGCGCGAGGAAGTGCGACAGCGGCGCCGAGCCCGAGACGGCGTACTTGACGTTGCCGCCGAGCGCAACCTTCAGCTTGCTGAGCACGAGCCGGTCGAAGAGCGCGAAGCGCAGCTTGAGCCCGAGCGGCACGTGGCCGGCGTCGAGCGCCTTCGAGTGCTCGACGGCGGTGAGCGCGGCGGCGCGGAAGATCTTGCCCTTGCCGCCGGCCTCGGCCTTCTGCTCGCTCGCGTTGTAGACCTTCTCGAACACGCGCGGCACGGCGAGGAAGAAGGTGGGCTTGAACGAGCCCAGCGACGGCAGCAGCTTCTTCGTGTCGGACTGGTGGCCGACCCGCACGGCGGAGGCGATGCAGAGCACCGAGATGAAGCGCGCGAACACGTGCGCCTGCGTGACGAACAGCAGCGTCGACGAGCCGGGGCCGACGACGTCGGCCATCGCGACCTTGGCGTTGCGGCACAGCTCGACGAAGTTCGAGTGCGTCAGCATCACGCCCTTGGGGCGGCCGGTCGAGCCGGACGTGTAGATGAGCGTGGCGACGTCGCTGCCCACCGCGATGGAGCGGCGGCGCTCGATCTCCTCGTCGGGCACGTCCTTGCCGCGCTCGACGAGCGCGTCGAGGTCGCCGCGGTCGATGCGCCACACGTCGGTGATCGCCGGCAGGTCGCCGTGCGCCTCGTCGAAGCGCGACACGAGGTCGGCGTCCTCGAGGATGACGCGGGAGGCGCCGCCGTCGGAGAGGATCCACTGGATCTGGGAGGGCGCGGAGGTCTCGTAGACGGGCACCATGCGGGCGCCGGCGTACCAGAGCGCGAAGTCGACGAGCGAGAACTCGTAGCGCACCTTGCACATGAAGCCGACGGCGTCGCCGGGCTCGACGCCGGCCGCGACGAGGCCCTTGGCGAGTGCGATCACCTGGCGGCGGAACTCGGCGGCGGAGACGTCGCGCCAGCCGTCGCCCTCGGGCAGCGCGAACAGCGGCGTGTCGGGGTAGGCCCGGACGGTGTCCTCGAGCAGGTCGGTGACGTTCGCGTCGGGGTCGGGCGCGACGACAGGGGGGATGACACCCTCGGGGACGGTGAGCTCGGGCACTGGGACTCCTTCGGCGTTCGTGCGTTGCGAGCATTCTATGGTCGGCCCGGCCGGCGGACCCGAGCCGCGCGCGCATGTCTGTCGGACCCCTCCCACTGCCCTAGGCTCGTGGGCACGACGGAGGTGCGATGTTCTACTGGCTGCTGCGGCACTGGGTGGTCGGCCCGTACATGAACCGCGTGTTCCGGCCGTGGGTGGCGGGGCTCGACAACATCCCCGAGCACGGCGGCGCGATCATCGCGGGCAACCACCTCTCGGTGATCGACTCCTTCCTCATGCCGCTCGTGATCGACCGGCGCGTGTACTTCCTCGCGAAGTCCGACTACTTCAACGGCAAGGGGCTCAAGGGCCGGCTCGTGCGGTGGTTCTTCCTCGCGGTGGGGCAGCTGCCGATGGATCGCTCCGGCGGCGAGAAGAGCTCGCAGAGCCTCGACGCGGCGCTCCAGAAGCTGCAGGACGGCGGGCTGATCGGCATCTACCCCGAGGGCACGCGCAGCCCCGACGGCAAGCTCTACCGCGGCCGCACCGGCGTCGCGCGCATGGTGCTGGATGCGCGGGTGCCGGTGATCCCGTGCGTGATGGTCGACACGGAGAAGGTCATGCCGATCGGGCAGCGCCTGCCCAAGGTGGGCCGCATCGGCATCATCTTCGGCGAGCCGATCGACTTCTCGCGCTACTACAACCTCGAGGGCGACCGCTTCGTGCTGCGCTCGATCACCGACGAGATCATGGTCGGCCTCAACCGCATCTCCGACCAGGAGTACGTCGACGTCTACGCGTCGAGCGTGAAGTCGCGCGTCGAGGCAGAGCGCCGCGCGCTCGCCGCGCAGCGCACCGGCCGCTGACCGCGCCCATCGGTAGACTGGACGGCGGCGCACCCCGGCGCCGCACGACGCAGAGGCGAGCATGACCGACACGATCGCGATCCCCGAGTCCACCGGACACCGCTCCATCGAGCAGGGCCTGGATGCGTATCGCGCGCTCCCCATCAAGCAGCAGCCCGCCTGGGGCGACGAGGCCGCCGTCGAGCACGTGCGCCGCGAGCTGCGCAGCGCCCCGCCGCTCGTGTTCGCGGGCGAGGTCGACATGCTGCGCGAGCGGCTCGCCGCCGCCGCCCAGGGCCGCGCCTTCCTGCTGCAGGGCGGCGACTGCGCCGAGACCTTCGCGGGCGCGACGGCCGACAACATCCGCAACCGCGTGAAGACCATCCTGCAGATGGCGGTCGTGCTCACGTACGGCGCGGCGATGCCGGTCATCAAGATGGGCCGCATGGCGGGGCAGTTCGCCAAGCCGCGCTCGAGCGACGACGAGACCCGCGGCGACCTGACGCTGCCGGCCTACCGCGGCGACATCGTCAACGGCTACGACTTCACGCCGGAGTCGCGCGCGGCCGACCCGCAGCGCATCCTGCGCGGCTACCACATGGCCGCGTCGACGCTCAACCTCGTGCGCGCGTTCACGCAGGGCGGGTTCGCCGACCTGCGGCAGGTGCACTCGTGGAACAAGGGCTTCGCGCAGAACCCGTCGTTCGCGAGGTACGAGGCGCTCGCCGGCGAGATCGACCGCGCGGTGCGCTTCATGGAGGCCGCCGGCGCCAACTTCGACGAGCTGCGCGGCGTCGAGTTCTTCACCGGCCACGAGGGCCTGCTGATGGACTACGAGCGCCCGCTGACCCGCATCGACTCGCGCACGGGCCTCGCCTACAACACGTCGAGCCACTTCCAGTGGATCGGCGAGCGCACGCGCGACATCGACGGCGCCCACGTCGACTTCTTCTCCCGCGTCCGCAACCCCATCGGCGTGAAGCTCGGCCCGTCGACGACGGCCGCCGACATGGAGGCGCTCGTCGACCGGCTCGACCCCGACCGCGAGCCGGGCCGCCTCACGTTCATCACCCGCATGGGCGCGGGTCGCATCCGCGACGCGCTGCCGCCGCTGCTCGAGGCGTCGAAGTCGCTCGAGTCGACGCCGCTGTGGGTCACCGACCCGATGCACGGCAACGGCATCACGACGAGGAACGGCTACAAGTCGCGCCGCTTCGACGACGTGGTCGACGAGGTGCGCGGCTTCTTCGAGGCGCACCGCCAGGTGGGCACGTTCCCCGGCGGCATCCACGTCGAGCTCACCGGCGACGACGTGACCGAGTGCCTGGGCGGCGCCGAGGACATCGACGAGCTGGGTCTCGAGTCGCGCTACGAGTCGCTCTGCGACCCGCGGCTCAACCACATGCAGTCGCTCGAGCTGGCGTTCCTCGTGGCCGAGGAGCTGCGGGCGGCGCAGCGCCCGTAGCCGCCGGGCAGCGGCGCCGGCGTCAGTAGGTGGCGTCGAGGGCGACGGTCGAGCCCTCGACGACCGACTCGCCGGCCTCGGTGCCCTGCGAGACGATGTCGGCGCCCGGCGCGCCCCAGAGGGGCTCCGGGATGTTCGTCGTCAGCTCGGGCTGGAGCCCCGCCTCCTCGATCGCGCGCAGCGCGTCGGGGATGGGCATGCCCACCACGTCCGGCACCTCGACCATGCGGGGCCCGAGGGAGACGACGCCGGTGACGGTGTCGCCCGCGCGCATGTGGCGGTCGCTCGGCACGGTGACGCTGAGGAGCACGCCCTCGGGCACGTCGGCGGAGTGCTCCTCCGCCGAGAAGTCGGCCTCGAGCCCGACGGCCTCGAGCGCCGCGCGCGCGTCGTCGGCCGACTGGCCGGCCGCCGCGGGGATCGGTCCGAGGGAGACGCGCAGCGCGATGGGGGAGCGCTCCTCGAGCTCCTCGAGCTCGGTCAGCATGGTGCCGTCGGGCGCGTAGCCGGCGATGACGGTGCCAGCGGGGCTCGCATCGAAGATCTCGTCGAGCGGCTCGGCGACGGCGAACTCGGCAGCCTCGATGTCGGCGCGCGCCTGGTCGACCGGCAGGCCGGCGACCTCCGGCACGGGGAGGCTGCGCCGCCCCGACGAGAGCACGAGCTGCACCGCGTCGGCGCTGCGGATCTCGGTGCCCGCGGGCGGATCGGTGCGCAACGCGTGGCCGGCGGGGATGTCGTAGTGCGGCTCGGTGACGCTGCCGGAGATCTCGATGCCGCGCTCGGCGAGCAGCTGCTCGGCCGCCGCCCGCGGCTCGCCCGCCACCTGCGGCACGGTCGCGTTGCCGCCGGGGCCGAGGTTGAACCACCAGCCGACGCCGGCGGCGAGCAGCGCGCCCAGCAGCACGGCCGCGAGCCACAGCATCCCGCGCCTGCGCCGCACCGTGACCCGGCGGGCGAGCGCGGTGGTCGCGGCGCCGTCGCCGCCGTCCTCGACGACCTGCGGCTCGACGGGCGCGCCCCGACGGGGCTTCCGCGGCCGCTCGATGACGGTCGTCGAGCGGTCGTCCTCGGTGACCGCCGGCAGCACCGACGTCGGCCGGTCGAGGCCGCGCGCACGCACCGCGTGCACCTCCTCGAGCATCTCGGCGGCGTTCGCGGGGCGCAGGTTCGGGTCGCGCTGCGTCGCCCAGTGGACGAGCGAGTCGAGCCCCTCGGGCACGTCGCCCGCGACGCTCGAGGGCAGCGGCACCTGCTCGTTCGCGTGCTGGAAGGCGATCTGCATCGGCTCGTCGCCCGTGAACGGCTGGGTGCCGGTGAGCATCTCGAAGAGCATGATGCCGACCGCGTAGATGTCGCTGCGGGTGTCGGCGACGCCGCGGGTGACGAGCTCGGGGGAGAGGTAGGCGATCGTGCCGAGCAGCGCCTTGCCGGTGGCGGTGTTGGCGGTCGCGGCGCGCGCGAGCCCGAAGTCGCCGATCTTGATGCGGCCGTCGTGCGCGAGCAGGATGTTCTCGGGCTTCAGGTCGCGGTGCACGATGCCTGCGCGATGCGCGGCGGCGAGGCCGGCGAGGATCGCCTCGAGCACGTCGAGCGACTGCTCGGCGGTGATGCGGCCGCGCTCGGCGAGCAGGTCGCGCAGCGTGATCGACGGCACGAGCTCCATGACGAGCCACGCGAGGTCGCCGTCCTCACCCTGGTCGTACGTGTTCACGACGTTCGGGTGCGCGAGCCGCGCCGCGGCCTTCGCCTCCTGGATGAAGCGCTCGCGGAAGTCGGGGTCGTCGCCGAGGTGCGGGTGCATGACCTTGACGGCGACCTTCCGGTCGAGCCGTCGGTCGACGCCCTCGTAGACGCTCGCCATGCCGCCCCGCGCGATGCGCTCGCTCACCTCGTACCGGCGGTCGATCAGCCGTCCGATGACGGGATCGCGGGAGTCGACGGGCACGTGCCGAGGATAGGCGGGATGCGGCCGGTTCCCCGTGATCCACGCCGTCCGCCATCATGGGAGCCGTGACGCAAGACACCACCTGGCTCTCCGTGCCCGACCTCGTGACCCTGCTCGGCCAGCCGGTCGGGCGCATCCACCGCCTCATCGAGGAGCATCGCCTGCCGGCGACCCGCCGCAACGGGCGGCTCGAGGTGCCCGCCGCCGCGATCCGCGACGGCGAGCCGCTGCCGGAGCTGCGCGGCACGCTCCTCGTGCTGCTCGATCAGGGCATGACCGACGACGAGGCGATCGACTGGCTGCTCGCCGAGGACGACTCGCTCGGCACCGCGCCGATCGAGGCGATGCGCGCGGGCGCGAAGTCGGCCGTGCGGCGCGCGGCGCAGCTGCTCGGCTGAGCCGGCGTCAGCGGTCGCGCTTCGCGACCGTGTCGGCCAGCCGCTCGAGCTCGAGCACCGCGGAGCGCGACAGCGTGCCCTCGTGCAGCGCCTCGAGCGCCTCGCCGACGGCGCGGTCGATGAGCGCCTCGAGCCGCGCGGGCGCCTCCGAGCGCTGGATGGCGTCCTGCAGGATCGCGACCTGGCGCTCGTCGAGCTCGCGGTCGCCGAGCAGCTCGTCGAGCATCGTGCGCACTCCCGAGCCGAGGCGCTGCCGCGCGATCTCGATCAGCACGGTGCGCTTGCCCTCGCGCAGGTCGTCGCCCGCCGGCTTGCCGGTGACCTCGGGGTCGCCGAACACGCCCAGCAGGTCGTCGCGCATCTGGAAGGCCACGCCGACGGGCAGCCCGTAGCCGGCGAGTGCGTCGAGCTGCCCCTCGTCGGCGCCCGCGAGCAGCGCGCCGAGCGTGAGCGGCGCCTCGACCGAGTACTTCGCCGACTTGTAGACGGCGACGGTGTGCGCGCGGTCGAGCAGCGCCGCCGGCTCCTGCCGGATCCAGGCCGCCTCCTCGAGCACGTCGAGGTACTGGCCGAAGGTGACCTCCTCGCGCATGCGACGGTAGGCGTCGTGCACGGCGTCGCCGTGCGCCGTGCCGCGGCACGCGAGCAGCATGCGGTCGTCGGCCCAGTTCAGCAGCAGGTCGCCGGCCAGGATCGCGGCGCTCGTGCCCCACGACGCGGCGTCGCCGACCCACTCGCCCTCGCGGTGCATCCGCTCGAGCGCGCGGTGCATCGCGGGCCTGCCGCGCCGGGTGTCGGATGCGTCGATGATGTCGTCGTGCACGAGGGCGGCGGCGTGGAAGAGCTCGATCGCGGTCGCGACGCCGACCACCTGCGCCCACTGCGGATCCTGCTCGGTGCCGGTCGTGCGGTCGGCCCCGTCGCGGGAGGCGGTGACCGCGTGCCAGCCCCAGAGCACGAACGCGCTGCGCACGCGCTTGCCCCCGGAGACCATCTCGCGCACGAGCCGCAGCACGGGCGCGGCGTCGCCGGAGATCTCCGTGAGGGCGCGCTCGCGCTCGTCGAGGTACTGCTGGATCGAGCCGTCGACGGCTCGGGCGAAGCGCTGCTGTGCCGACACAACCCACATGCTATTGACAGCGACAGCGCGTACACTGGCCATCCGCACCGGTCGAGCGAAGGGGGTGCGAGATGGGCCTCTCCGAGCACGAGCAGCGACTGCTCGACGAGATGGAGCGCAATCTCTACAAGCACGAGGCCGACATCGTCACCGCCTCGAGCGGTCCGCGCACGGTCGACTACACGAAGGTCGCCGTCGGCGTCCTCGGCATCGCGATCGGGCTCGTGCTCATCGTGGTGGGCGTGTCGATGAAGCTCGCCGTCCTCGGCGTCCTCGGCTTCGGCGTCGCCGTCGCCGGTGCGCTGTGGGCGCTGTCCGCGTCGAAGCCCGCGACCGGCGACGACGTCGCGCCCGGCGCGCGGCCCAGCGAGGGCCCGGCGTCGGCGAAGCAGGGCCCCAACCTCATGGACCGCCTCGCGCAGGAGTGGGACGACCGCAACCAGCGGGGCTGAGCCTCCGCCGCGGCGGCCTCCACCGCGCTCCACCCCAGGGTCGACTCGAGAGAGTCGGCCCTTTCTCTTCGCCTCCGGCAGGCCTCCCGGGCGCGCTCGCCGCGCCCGGGGCCGCAGCGTGCTGAAGTGGCGGCGAAAGTCCTCCACCGCCGCATCCCTTGCCATTCCTGGCGCCTCGGGCGAGTCGTGGACAGATTCTCGAGATTTGTGGCGGTGAGTGGAGTAGAGTGGAGGAAGTCGGAAGGGTCCGACGCAACTGCTCGCAGGCCGGACGAGAGGGGGCGATGTGTTCCTCGGCACCCACACGCCCAAGCTCGACGACAAGGGCCGCGTCATCCTCCCCGCCCGGTTCCGGCAGGAGCTCGAGGGCGGCCTCGTCCTCACCCGCGGGCAGGAGCGCTGCATCTACGTCTTCTCGGTGCGCGAGTTCGAGCGGGTGCACGAGCAGATCCGCCAGGCGCCGCTGACCTCGTCGGCGGCGCGCGACTTCCTGCGCCTGTTCCTCTCCGGCGCGTCGAGCGAGCAGCCCGACAGCCAGCACCGCGTCACGATCCCGGCCAACCTGCGCGAGTACGCGGGCCTCGGTCGCGAGCTCACCGTCATCGGGGCGGGCACGCGGGCCGAGATCTGGGACACCGAGGCCTGGAACGAGTACTACGCGGCCAAGGAGGCCGACTTCGCGAGCACCACGGAGGAGGTGATCCCCGGCATCTTCTGACCCGGCTCGTGACCCCCAGCTGTCCGCCGCGCCGCACTTCCCCGGCGGCGCGTCGAACGGATGGGGATCAGGGACCGGGACGGAGCAGGGAACGACATGGACGCATCCGACCTCCACACCCCCGTGATGCTCGAGCGCACGCTCGAGCTGCTCGCCCCGGCGATCGCCGCCGCCGTCGAGGCGGGCCGCACGCCCGTCGTCGTCGACGGCACGCTCGGCATGGGCGGCCACACCGAGGCGCTGCTCGCCGCGCACCCGACGCTCGTGGTCGCCGGCATCGACCGCGACCCCGACGCCATCCGGCTCGCCGGCGCGCGGCTCGCGCGCTTCGGCGACCGCTTCGTGCCGGTGCAGGCCACCTACGACCGCATCGACCTCGCGGCCGAGGCCGCCGGCGTGCGGCTCGTCGACGGCATCCTGCTCGACCTCGGCGTCTCGAGCCTGCAGCTCGACGCCGCCGACCGCGGCTTCGCCTACGCGAAGGACGCGCCGCTCGACATGCGCATGGGGCAGTCCGGCGACGTGACCGCCGCCTCGATCCTCGCCGAGCGCAGCGACCGCGAGCTGTCGCGCCTCTTCCGCGAGTACGGCGACGAGAAGCTCGCCGACCGCTACGCGCGCGCCATCGTCGCGGCACGGGCGACGGCCCCGATCGAGACCTCCGCGCAGCTGGTCGACATCCTGCAGGCGGCGACGCCGCGCGCCCTCTCCAACCAGGGCCACCCCGCGAAGCGCGTGTTCCAGGCGCTGCGCATCGAGGTCAACCAGGAGCTCGCGATCCTCGAGCGCACGATGCCGGCGGCGATCGCCGCGCTCGCGGTCGGCGGGCGCATCGTCGTGCTCGCGTACCAGTCGCTCGAGGACCGCATCGTCAAGCGCGCCCTGCAGGCAGCCGCCTCCTCGACGGCGCCGCTCGACCTGCCCGCCGAGCTGCCCGAGCACGCGCCGCAGCTGCGGCTGCTCGTGCGCGGCGCCGAGCTCGCCGATGAGGACGAGCGCGCGGCCAACCCCCGATCGGCACCCGTCCGCCTCCGTGCGGCGCAGCGCATCCGACCCGCCTCGATCCCGGAGGAGCTGGCATGACCACCGCAGCCATCGTCGACCTGCACGCCCAGCCCCAGCGCCACCCGGAGCCCCAGGGCGAGCCCGAGCGGCACCTGCGGGCGCTGCCCCTGCCGGCGATCGCGCCGCGCCGGGCGCCGCGCCTCGTGCACGGGGTCGTCGCGCTCGCCGGCCTCGCCGGCATCGTGTGCGCGCAGCTCGGCCTGTCGGTCGTCATCAGCGAGGGCGCCTACCGGCTGAGCGACCTGCAGGTGCAGTCGACGACCCTCGCGCGCGCCGAGCAGATGCTCGCCGAGGACGTCGCGGTGCTCGCGTCCCCGCAGCACGTCGCCGTCGCCGCCGACGAGCTCGGCATGCTCGCCGGCCAGCCGTCGCAGTTCCTCACCCTCGCCGGCAGCGCGACCGCGGGCGGGCCCGACGCCCTGCACATGCAGGCGCCCGCGCTCGACCGCTTCGGGATGTACGTGCCGAACGCGCTCCTCACCGAGCAGCCGCAGGCGGCCGCCGCGGTGCAGCAGGCGCAGGTCGAGGCGGCGAGGCCCTACCCGGGCATGCTCCTGCCGGCGGGCGAGTCGCCCTTCTCCGGCGACCCGACCGTCGCCCAGGCCGAGCAGGCCGGGCAGCCGCAGCAGCCGCAGCAGCCCGCCCCGGGCACGCTGCTGCCCGCCGAGGCCAACGCCGGCGGCTGAGGGCGTGGCGGCCGGGCGAGCAGCCGGGGCGCCGATACCGTGCTGACGACCTGATCGAGGCTCGCGATGCGAGCGGAATGGAGCGGAGGTGCCCGTGGTCGCCAAGCGGAACCGGAGTCGCGACCGCGTGCGGACGACGATCATCGCCGTGCTCACCTTCGCGATGCTCGCGGGGTTCGTCGTGCGCCTCGCCGACATCCAGCTCGTGCGCGCCGAGGCGCTCAACGCCGAGGCGGATGGGCGCCGCGGCGTCTCGCAGACCATCTTCGGCACGCGCGGGCCGATCGTCGACTCGACGGGCACCGTGCTCGCCGAGAGCGTCGACCGCTGGGACCTCACGGTGTCGCCGCGGTACACGCGGGACCTCCAGCCCGACCTCGACGGCGTCGAGGCGGTCGTGACCGTCGGCGACGCGCTCACCGAGATCGGCCGCATCACCGGCGACGACCCGCTCGACCTGCAGGCGCGCATCTACGCCGAGCTCGAGCGCAACCCCGATTCCGACTACCTCATGCTCTCGAGCGGGCTCGACGTCGAGCAGTTCGAGGCGGTGCAGGCGCTCGACCTGCCGTACGTGTACCTGCGCCTCAACCCGCAGCGCCTGTACCCGGCGGGCTCCGTCGCCGGCAACCTCGTCGGCTTCATGGGCCAGAGCGAGCCGCTCGCGGGCATCGAGCGCAGCCAGGACGAGTGCCTCGCCTCGGAGCCCGGCAGCCGCGTCTTCGACCGCTCGGCCGACGGCACGCCCATCCCGGGCTCGATGCTGACCGAGCCGGCCGTCGACGGCGGCACCGTCGAGCTCACGATCGACAGCGACGTGCAGTACCAGGTGCAGCAGCTCACCGCGCAGTACACGACGCAGCTGCGTGCGCGCAGCGGCACGAGCATCGTGATGCGAACCGACGGCAGCATCGTGGCGGTCGCCGAGTCGCCGACGGTCGACCCGAACGACCCGTCGTCCTCTGAGCAGCAGGACCGCGGCTCCCGCGCCTTCACGGCCGCCTACGAGCCCGGCTCGATCTTCAAGACCTTCTCCTTCGCGGCGATGCTCGACCTCGGGCTCATCACGCCGAGGGACGAGCTGAGCGTGCCGTGGACGTACACGGCACCGGGCGTGCGCGTGCGCGACGCCTCCTCGCACCCCGTCGAGCAGTGGACGGCCGCCGGCATCCTGGTGAACTCGTCGAACTCCGGCATGGTGCGGCTCGCCGAGCAGATGGATCGCGGCGACTACTTCGAGTACCTCGACCGCTTCGGCTTCGGCGAGCAGACCGCCGTCGGGTTCGCCGGCGAGCAGTCGGTGCCGCTCCGCGACGCCTCCGCGCTCGACCCCCAGACGAGCCTCAACGTGCTCTTCGGGCAGGGCATCGCGACGACGCCCATCCAGATCGCCTCGGCCTACCAGGCGCTCGCGAACGGCGGCGTGCACCTGCCGGCGCGGCTCATCGAGGGCTGCACCGATGCGGCGGGAGAGGTGACCCGTCCCGAGCAGGGGCAGGGGGAGCGCGTCGTCACCGACGCCACCGCCCGGCAGACGCTCGAGGTGCTCGAGAACGTCGTCACCGACTACGGCTACGACACGTTCCCGATCGACGGCTACCGCATCGCCGCGAAGACCGGCACCGCGCAGATGGCGTACGAGAACGGCGGGGGCTACGACCCCGACCGCATGATGATCTCGGTCGCCGGCGTCTTCCCGGTCGACGACCCCCAGTACGTGGTCGTGACCATGTACGACAGCCCGCAGACGCTGCGCACCAGCGCGGGGGCCATCCCCGCCTTCCACGATATGGTGAACCTCCTGATCCGCCACTACGACATCCCTCCGAGCACCACCCAGCCGCCGGAGGTCCCGCTCGAGTGGACCGCGGACTGAGCAAGCGACACCTGAGCACTGAGGAGAGGATGTCCGTGGCGGGCGTGACCCCGAGGATCCTGCGACCGGAGCATCCCGCACCGAGGCCCCTCACCGGCCTCGTGGAGGCGTTCGAGCTCGAGGAGCGCGACGACCTCGACGGCGTCGAGGTGACGGGCATCACGATCGACTCCTCCGACGTGCAGCCCGGCGACATCTTCGCCGCGCTGCCGGGCGCCCACCGGCACGGCGCCGAGTTCGCCGCCGGCGCCGTCGAGCGCGGCGCGGTCGCCGTGGTCACCGACCCCGCCGGCGCAGGCGTCGTCGAGGCCGACGTGCCGGTGATCGTCGTCGACGACCCGCGCGCGGCGCTCGGCGAGATCGCCGCGTGGGTGTACCGCACCGAGGAGCAGCCGCCGAAGCTCTTCGGCATCACGGGCACCAACGGCAAGACCTCCACCTCCTTCATGCTCGAGGGGCTGCTCGCCGACCTCGGCTTCGTCACGGGCCTGTCGACCACGGCCGAGCGGCACGTGGGCGACCTCGTCGTCACCTCGAAGCTCACGACGCCCGAGGCGAGCGAGCTGCACGCGCTCCTCGCCCGGATGCGCGAGGCGGGCGTGCGCGCCGCCGTGCTCGAGGTGAGCGCGCAGGCGCTCGAGCGGCACCGCATCGACGGCGTGCGCTTCGACGTCGTCGCGTTCACGAACCTCAGCCACGACCATCTCGACGACTACGGCTCCATGGAGGCGTACTTCGACGTGAAGCTCGAGCTCTTCACGCCCGACCGCGCCGAGCGCGGCGTCGTGTGCGTCGACGGCGACTGGGGTGTGCGCGTCGCCGAGCGCAGCCGCATCCCCGTCACCACGCTCTCGAGCGACCCGCAGCGCCAGGCCGACTGGCACGTCGACATCTGGGAGGAGACGCCGACGTCGACGTCGTTCACCCTCACGGGCATCGACGGCGGCGCGATCGAGGTGCAGGTGCCGTTCATCGGGCGCCACATGGCGGTCGACGCGGCGATCGCGATCCTCATGCTCGTCGAGGCGGGCTTCGAGCTCGAGGCGATCGCCGAGGTCATCGACCGCGGCATGCGCAGCACGCTGCCCGGCCGCATCGAGCGGGTCTCCGGCGACGAGGGCCCCGCAGTGTTCGTCGACTACGGCCACAGCCCCGACGCGTTCGCGCAGACGCTCGAGGCGCTCCGCCGCGTCACCGAGGGCCGGCTCATCATGCTCTTCGGCGCCGACGGCGACCGCGACGCCACGAAGCGCGCCGACATGGGCCGCATCGCCGCCGAGCTCGCCGACGCCGTCGTCGTGACCGACTTCAACCCCCGCACCGAGGACCCGGCGGCGATCCGCGCGCAGGTGCTCGCCGGCGCCCGCGCGGCGGCCGGCGGCAAGCCCGTCATCGAGTCGGCGCCCGAGGAGGCCGCGATCCGCGCCGCGCTCGAGCTCGCCGGCCCCGGCGACACCGTGCTGTGGGCCGGTCCGGGCGACGCCGACTACCGCGACGTCGCGGGCGTCCGCGAGTCGTTCGTCGCGCGCGACGAGGCGCGCCGCGCGCTCCAGGAGGCCGGCTGGCCGGTGCGCGACGACCTCGCGCGGCGGGAGCAGCACTGATGCTCCGGATGCGCGCGAGCGAGATCGCACAGGCCGTGGGCGGCGTGCTCCACGGCGACGACGCGGTCGTCACCGGCTCCGTCGAGACCGACTCCCGCCTCGTCACGCCCGGCGGCGCGTTCTTCGCGATGCCCGGAGAGGTCACCGACGGGCACCGCTTCATCGACGCCGCGCTCGCCGCTGGCGCGGCGCTCGTCGTCGCCGAGCGGCCGCTCGAGCAGGACGTGCCGCACGTCGTCGTCGCCGACGGGGTCGTCGCGCTCGGCGCGCTCGCCGCGGAGGTCATCCGCCGCGTGCGGGCGGCGGGCGAGCTGACCGTCATCGGCGTCACGGGCTCCAACGGCAAGACGACGACGAAGAACATGCTGCAGGCGATCCTCGAGGAGCACGGCCCGACCGTCAGCCCCGTCAAGTCGTTCAACAACGAGGTCGGCGCGCCGATGACGATGCTCCGCATCGACGAGGCGACCCGCTTCCTCGTGCTCGAGATGGGCGCGAGCGTCGTGGGCGACATCGCGCGCCTCACGGCCATGGCGCATCCCGACCTCGGCGTCGTCCTCAAGGTCGGCCTCGCCCACGCGGGGGAGTTCGGCGGCGTCGAGGCCACGACCCGGGCGAAGACCGAGATGGTGCAGGACCTCGGCGAGCACCACGTCGCCGTGCTGAACCGCGACGACGAGCGGGTGCGCGGCATGGCCGCGGCGACCCGCGCCCGCATCGCCTGGTTCGGCACCGAGCCCGGCCCGGCCGACGAGCCGACGACGCTCTGGGCGAGCGACGTCGAGTCGACGCTCGAGGGCACGCTCGCGACGATCCACCGCGGCGGAGAGTCCTGGCCGCTGCGCCTGCGCATCCTCGGCGAGCACCACGTCATGAACGCGCTCGCCGCGCTCACAGTGGCCGACGCGCTCGGCCTCGACCTCGAGCGCGCGATCGCCGCGCTCGGCACGATGCCCCGCGCCGAGCGCTGGCGCATGGAGCTGCTCGAGCCCGGCGGCGGCATCACCGTCATCAACGACGCCTACAACGCGAGCCCCGACTCGATGGCCGCGGCCCTCCGATCGCTCGCGCACATGACGAGGCAGGCAGCTCGCCGCTCGGTCGCGGTGCTCGGCGAGATGGGCGAGCTCGGGCCGCTGTCGGCCGAGGAGCACGACCGCGTCGGCAGGCTCGCCGTGCGGGTGCGCATCGACCGGCTCGTCGTCGTCGGCACCGGCGCGAAGGCCATCCACGACGCCGCCGAGCTCGAGTCGTCGTTCGGCCAGGACACCGTCTGGGTGGAGGATGCGGAGCAGGCGGAGGCGCTGCTGCGCTCGAGCCTCGAGCCCGGCGACGTCGTGCTCGTCAAGTCGTCGCTGTCGGCGGGCCTCAAGGACCTCGGCGACCGGATCGGGGGCGTCTGATGCTCGTGCTGCTGGCCTCGGCCGCGATCGCGCTGCTGGTGTCGCTGCTCGCGACGCCGCTGTTCGTGCGCGGCTTCACGCGCATCGGCTGGGGCCAGTTCATCCGTGACGACGGCCCGCAGACGCACCACGTCAAGCGCGGCACGCCCACGATGGGCGGCCTCATCTTCATCGTGGCGACGCTCGTCGGCTACTTCGGCGGGAAGCTCATCGGGCAGGACCCGCCGACCTGGCCGGTGCTGCTCGTGCTGCTGCTCATCGTCGGCATGGGCGCCGTCGGCTTCGTCGACGACTTCCTGAAGATCTCGAACCAGCGCTCGCTCGGCCTCGGCGGCTGGGCGAAGGTCGCCGGCCAGCTCGTCGTGTCGGTGCTCTTCTCGGTGCTCGCGATCACCGTGCCCGCTGGCCCCGACGGCCGGCCCGTCGTCGACGTCACGATCTCGGGCGTGCGCGACATCCCGTGGCTCGACCTCGCGCCGTGGGGCGCGGTCGGCGGCATCCTCTTCGTGCTCTGGATCACGATCATCAACGTCTCGGCCGCCAACGCCGTCAACGTGACCGACGGCCTCGACGGCCTCGCCACGGGCTCGACGATCGTCGCGATGGTCGGCTACGCCTTCATCGCGTTCTGGCAGTCCAACCAGTCGTGCCGACCCGGCGGCTCCGCCGAGGAGAACCTCTACCGCTGCTACGAGATCGCGGCGCCCCTCGACCTCGCGACGCTCGCGGCGACGCTCTGCGGCGCGCTCATCGGGTTCCTCTGGTGGAACACGAGCCCCGCGCAGATCTTCATGGGCGACGTCGGCTCGCTCGCCCTCGGCGGCGCGCTCGCCGGCCTCGCGGTCATGACCGACACCCACCTGCTGCTGCTGCTCATCGCGGGCCTGCCGATCATCGTCACGGGCTCCGTCATCGTGCAGCGCGCCTACTTCAAGGCCACCGGGGGCAAGCGCGTGTTCCTCATGACGCCGCTGCACCACCACTTCGAGCTCAAGGGATGGGCCGAGGTCACGATCGTCGTGCGCTTCTGGATCATCGCGGGACTGTTCGTCGCAGCCGCGGTGGGCCTGTTCTACTTCGAGTGGACGATCCACGGCTGATGCGCGACCTCGACTCCCTCACCTCCTGGCGCAGCGACTGGTCGGGCCTGCGCGTCGCGGTGCTCGGCCTCGGCGTCACCGGCTTCGCCGCCGTCGACACGCTCGCCGAGCTCGGCGCATCCGTCACCGCCGTGGCCGAGCGCGTCGACGACGAGCGCCGCACGATCCTCGGCGTCCTGGGCGTGCCGATCGTCGACGCGGCGGCCGCCGAGGTGCCCGAGGCGCTCGCCGACGCCGAGCTCGTGATCGCCTCGCCGGGCCTCCGCCCCGACCACCCGTGGCTCGTCGCCGCGGCCGAGCGGGGCATCCCGGTGTGGGGCGACATCGAGCTCGCCTGGCGCGTGCGCGACAAGGTGCGCGCGGCCGAGTGGATCCTCGTCACGGGCACGAACGGCAAGACCACGACGACGCAGCTCACCGCGCACATGCTGCGCGAGGCGGGCTTCCGGGTCGCGCCGGTGGGCAACATCGGCACGCCCGTGCTCGACGCCGTGCGCGACCCCGAGGGCTTCGACGCGCTCGTCGTCGAGCTCTCGAGCTTCCAGCTGCACGGGCTCGCCGAGGAGGGGCCCGGTGCCCTGTGGCCGCACTCGGCGGCGTGCCTCAACATCGACGACGACCACCTCGACTGGCACGGGTCGGCCGAGGCGTACCGCGCGGCCAAGGCGAAGGTGTACCGGAACGCGCGGGTCGCGGCCGTCTACAACGTCGAGGACCCGGCGACGATGGCGATGGTCGAGGAGGCCGACGTCGTCGAGGGCTGCCGCGCGATCGGCTTCGGCCTCGGCGTGCCCGGGCGCAGCGACCTCGGCATCGTCGACGGCGTGCTCGTCGACCGCGCGTTCCTCGACGACCGGCACCGGCAGGCGCTCGAGCTCGGCACGCTCGACGACCTCGTGCCCGGCGGCCTGCGCTCGCCGCACATGGCGCGCAACGTGCTCGCGGCGGCGGCGCTCGCGCGCGCCTTCGGCGCCGAGCCCGCCCACGTGCGGGACGCCATCCGCTCCTTCCGCCTCGACCGGCACCGCACCGAGCTCGTCGCCGAGGTCGACGGGGTGCGCTGGGTCGACGACTCGAAGGCCACCAACCCGCACGCGGCGGAGGGCTCGCTCAGCGCCTTCGACCGCGTCGTGTGGATCGTGGGCGGCCTGTTCAAGGGCGCCGACGTCGCGCCGCTCGTCGAGCGGCACGCGGGTCGCATCGTCGCCGCCGTCGCGATCGGCGTCGAGCGCGCACCGGTGCGGGAGGCGTTCGCGCGACACGCGCCGGGCATCCCGCTCGTGGAGGTCTCGACGGCGGACACTGGAGCCGTGATGCGGCTGGCCGTCGAGGCGGCCGCAGCGCACGCCGCGCCCGGCGTCACGGTCCTGCTGGCGCCGGCGGCCGCATCCATGGACCAGTTCGACGACTACGCAGACCGCGGCGACCGCTTCGCCGAGGCGGTGCGGGGGAGGGGAGCCCATGGCGACGACGACCGCGGCCCCCGCGCGCACGACTGACGGCGCCGCCTCCAGGATGGGCCGACGCGCGCTCGTGCGCGTGCGCTCGATGTTCGGCGCGCCGACCCTCAACGCGGCGCTGCTGCTCGGCACCACGCTCTTCCTGGTCGCGTTCGGCCTGATCATGGTGCTCTCGTCCTCATCGGTCGAGAGCTACGTGGCGGGCGGCTCGTTCTTCACCGACTTCGCCAAGCAGGGCGCCTTCGCCGCGGTCGGCATCGTGCTGATGCTGCTCGCCGCGCGCATGCCCGCGCACGTGTGGCAGCGCGTCGCGTGGCTCGGCATCATGCTCGGCATCGCGCTGCAGGTGCTCGTCTTCACCCCGCTCGGCTTCGGCGCGAACGGCAACCGCAACTGGATCGGCGTCGGCGGCTTCTCGCTGCAGCCGTCCGAGTTCGTGAAGGTCGCGCTGTGCGTGTGGCTCGCGATGATCATGACGCGCAAGCAGCGCCACGTGACGAGCTTCTGGCACGCGTGGATCCCGGCCGGGCCCGTCGCCGGCCTCTCGATCGGCCTCGTGCTGCTCGGCAGCGACCTCGGCACCGTGGTGATCATGACGATGCTCTCCTTCGGCGCGCTGTGGTTCGCCGGCGTGCGCTGGTGGCACCTGCTGCTTCCGGCTGCCGCGCTCGCGCTGCTCGCGGTGCCGGTCGTGCTCTCGAGCCCCTCGCGCGTGCGCCGCATCACCGCGTTCGTGCAGGGCTGCACCGACGCCGACTACTACTCGGGCTGCTGGCAGCAGCTCCACGGCACGTGGGCGCTGTCGGCGGGCGGCCTCTTCGGCGTCGGGCTCGGCAACTCGCGCGCCAAGTGGTCGTGGCTGCCCGAGGCCGACAACGACTACATCTTCGCGATCATCGGCGAGGAGCTGGGCCTGCTCGGCGCCGTCGTCGTGCTCGCGCTCTTCGCGCTGCTGGCCTGGACGATGCTGCGCATCGTGCGGCACGCCCGCCTGCAGATGACTCGCGTCGTCACCGGCGCCGCGATGGTGTGGCTCACGGGCCAGGCGATCGTCAACATCGGCGTCGTGCTCGGGCTCCTGCCCGTGCTCGGCGTGCCGCTGCCCTTCATCTCCTCGGGCGGCTCGCAGCTCATCGCCGCGCTCCTCATCGTCGGCGTCGTGCTGTCGCTCGAGCGCGTCGACAACCCGATCGTGCGGGGCGAGCGCCCCGCGCCCGCGCCGGCTCCGGCGGAGGGCTGACCGTGCGCGTCCTGCTCGCCGGCGGCGGCACCGCCGGCCACGTCAACCCGCTGCTCGCGACCGCGCAGCGGCTGCGCGAGCGCGACCCCGGCGTCGAGCTGACCGTGCTCGGCACCCGCGAGGGCCTCGAGCGCGAGCTCGTGCCGCGCGCGGGGCTCGAGCTCGTCACGATCGAGAAGCTGCCGTTCCCGCGCCGCCCCGACGCCGCGGCGCTGCGCTTCCCCGCCCGCTGGCGCCGCGCGGTGCGCGATGTGCGGGCGCTGCTGCGCGAGCGCCGCATCGACGTCGTCGTCGGCTTCGGCGGGTACGCCGCGGCGCCCGCCTACCGCGCGGCCCGGCTCGAGGGCATCCCGATCGCCATCCACGAGGCGAACGCGAAGCCCGGCATGGCCAACGTGCTCGGCGCCCGCTGGACGCCCTTCGTCGGCCTCTCGTACCGGCCGACCACGCTCGCCGGCGAGGTCGTCGGCATGCCGCTGCGCCCCGAGATCACCGGGCTCGACCGGGTCGCGCTGCGCGACGAGGCGGTGCGCGAGCTGGGCCTCGACCCCGAGCGCCCGACGCTCCTCGTCACCGGCGGCTCGCAGGGCGCGCGCTCCATCAACCGCACGATCGTCGCCACGGCCGCCGACATCGTCGCCGCCGGCTGGCAGATCCTGCACCTCTCGGGCGGCAGGCAGACCGACTTCGAGCCCGCCGACGTGCCCCACTACGTCGCGATCGAGTACCTCGACCGCATGCACCTCGCGCTCGCCGCCGCCGACCTCGTCGTGTGCCGCGCGGGCAGCCTGACGGTGTCGGAGCTCATGGCCGTGGGCCTGCCCGCCGTGTACGTGCCGCTGCCCTACGGCAACGGCGAGCAGGGCATGAACGCCGCCGACCAGGTCGCGGCCGGGGGAGCGCTGCTGGTCGACGACCGCGAGTTCACGGCAGAATGGGTGCGCGCGCGGCTCGTGCCGCTGCTGGAGGACGCCGATCGGCTCGCCGAGATGGCCTCCGCCAGCGCGGGCGCCGGCGCGACCGACGGCAGCGACCGCATGAGCGACCTCATCGAGCGGGCCGCAGCCACGAGGAGGAAGCCGTGATCGAACCCGATCTCACCCAGCCCATCCCCGAGCAGATCGAGCGGGTGCACTTCATCGGCATCGGCGGCTCGGGCATGTCGGGCATCGCGCACATGATGCTCGACGCCGGGCTCGCGGTCTCCGGCTCCGACCGCAGCGGCTCCGCCGCCGTCGACCGGCTCGTCGAGCGCGGCGCCCGCGTCGCGATCGGCCACGACGCCGCCAACCTGCCCGACGAGGTCGACGCGGTGGTCGTCACGAGCGCGCTCTGGCCCGACAACCCCGAGCTCGTCGCGGCCCGCGAGCGCGGCGTGCCCGTGCTGCACCGCTCCCAGGCCCTCCACGTGCTCGCGCGCGGCAAGCGGGTCGTCGCCGTCGCGGGCGCCCACGGCAAGACGACGACGACGGGCATGCTCGTCGTCGGGCTGCACGGCCTCGGCATCGACGCATCCTTCGTCAACGGCGGCGTCATCGCCGGCCTCGGCGCCTCGAGCGGCCACGGCAGCTCCGACGCGTTCGTGCTCGAGGCGGATGAATCGGACGGCTCGTTCCTGCTCTACGACGTGGCCGTCGCCCTCATCACGAACGTCGACACCGACCACCTCGACCACTACGGCACCCCCGAGGCCTTCGACGCGGCCTTCGCCGAGTTCGCGAGCCGCGCGAGCGAGGCCGTCGTGATCTCGGCCGACGACCCCGGCGCGCAGCGCGTGCGCGCGCGCATCCACCACGACCGCGTCGTCACGTTCGGCGAGGCCGCCGACGCCGACGTGCGCATCGTCGACATCCGGGTCGGGGCGAGCGCCGCCGCGACCGTCGAGATCGCCGGCGAGCGCTTCGACGTCGAGGTGGGCGTGCCCGGCAGGCACAACGCCGTGAACGCGGTGGGGGCGCTCGCGACCCTCGTCGCGATGGGCGTCGCGCCCGTCGACGGCGCGCACGCGCTGGCCGGCTTCCGCGGCACGGGGCGCCGGTTCGAGCTGCACGGCGAGCGACGGGGCGTGCGCGTGTTCGACGACTACGCGCACCACCCCGCCGAGGTCGACGCCGCGCTGTCGGCGGCGCGCACCGTGATCGGCGACGGCCGCATCATCGCCATCCACCAGCCGCACCTGTACACCCGCACGCGCGACATGGCGGGCGACTTCGCCGCCGTCTACGAGCGGGTCGCCGACCACACCGTCGTGCTCGACGTCTACGGCGCCCGCGAGGACCCGATCCCCGGCGTCACCGGCGCGCTCGTCGCCGAGCGCTTCCAGGACGACGCCGACGTCGACTACCTGCCCGACTGGCAGCAGGCGGCGGCACGGGCGGCGGAGCTCGCGCGCGAGGGCGACATCATCGTCACGCTCTCGTGCGGCGACGTCTACCGGATCATCCCGCAGGTGCTCGCGGCGCTGGAGGAGGGCGACGGGTCGTGAGGCGGCCCGACGGCTTCGACCGCCGCATGGACGAGCCGGTCGAGGCGCCCGCCGACGCGGACGACGCGGCCGGAGGCTCGAGCCTCGAGGTGCTGCGCCGTCGCCGCGACGCCGCGCTCCGCGCCATCGCGGCGCACGAGGCGGCGGCGACGCCGCGGCGCTCGGCAGAGCGGGAGCGCGAGCCGGAGCGCGAGCCGAGGCGCTGGGCGCTGAGCGCCTACGCCGACCTCGACGAGGGCGCCGACGCGGCGCCGGCGACGGACGGGCCGCGTGAGCCCGCGCCCCTCCCCGACGAGGAGCGCGGCTCGCTCGCCCAGCGCGTCGACCGCGCCTGGCGCGAGGCGCAGCGCGAGCAGCGCCGCCTCGACCGCGAGGAGGCGCGCGAGACGCGCCGCGAGGCCAAGGAGGCCAAGCGCGCCCGCGTGCGCCGGGAGCGCGCGGAGGTCAAGCGCTTCACCGCCGCCCGGCGACGGCAGGTGCGCGCGGCGCTCCTCACCGGCGGCGGGCTCGCGCTCGCGCTGCTGCTGCTCGTCGGGCTCGTCTGGTCGCCGCTCATGGCCGTGCGCGAGGTGCGCGTGCAGGGCGTCGAGCGGCTCGACGCCGCGGTCGTGCAGGAGGCCCTCGGCGACGCGATGGGGGAGCCCATCGCCACCGTCACCGAGGAGGGCGTCGCGCAGCGGCTCTCGACGATCCCGCAGATCGAGTCGTTCCGGGTGGATGTCGTGCCGCCGTCGACCGTGATCGTGCACGTCGTCGAGCGGCGCCCGGTGGCCATCGTGCCCACCGCATCGGGGGAGGCCGTCATCGACGCCGCGGGCGTCGCGCTCGGGCCGGTCGACGAGTCGACCGCGATGCTGCCGCGGCTCGACGGCGTCGAGCTGGGCAGCGCCGAGTTCGAGGCGATCGCGGCCATGCTCGTCGCCGTGCCGACGTCGGTGCTCGAGGCGACGGCGACCATCAGCGCCCCGACCGAGTCGGACATCCGCCTCTCGCTCACGAGCGGCCAGACCGTGCTGTGGGGCGGCGCCGACGAGAGCCGGCTGAAGGCCGACGTGGTCGCGGCGCTGCTCGCGACGCAGGATCCGGCGGTCGCGGTCGTGCTCGACGTGCGCGCCCCCGAGCACTCCGTCGTGCGCGGCTCCTGAGCCCGGCGAACCTGACGAATCCTTTTCTTGACGGATCCGGCGGCGACACACCGAGTCGCTCCCGACCCGCGCACCCCCGCGGACGTACCGTCGAACTCGTCAGCATGAAGTGAGGAATTCTCTAAACTTCAACTAGAGGTTGAGAGTTCGATCGAGGGGCCGGAACCGTGACTTCCAACAACAACTACCTCGCCGTCATCAAGGTGGTCGGCGTGGGCGGCGGCGGCGTGAACGCCGTGAACCGCATGATCGACCTCGGCCTGCGAGGCGTCGAGTTCATCGCCATCAACACCGACGCGCAGGCGCTGCTGCTCAGCGACGCCGACGTCAAGCTCGACGTCGGCCGCGAGCTCACCAAGGGCCTCGGCGCAGGCGCCGACCCCGAGGTCGGCCGCCGCGCCGCCGAGGACCACGCGGAGGAGATCGAGGAGGCGCTCGCGGGCGCCGACATGGTCTTCGTCACCGCGGGCGAGGGCGGCGGCACCGGCACGGGCGGCGCGCCCGTGGTGGCGCGCATCGCCAAGAGCCTCGGCGCGCTCACCGTCGGCGTCGTGACCAAGCCGTTCTCGTTCGAGGGCCGCCGCCGCCAGGCGCAGGCCGAGACGGGCGTCGAGGCGCTCAAGAACGAGGTCGACACGCTCATCGTGGTGCCGAACGACCGGCTGCTCGAGATCTCCGACATGGGCATCTCGATGGTCGAGGCGTTCGAGACCGCCGACCAGGTGCTGCTCGCGGGCGTCCAGGGCATCACCGACCTCATCACCACCCCGGGCCTCATCAACGTCGACTTCGCCGACGTGAAGTCGGTCATGCAGGGCGCGGGCTCCGCGCTCATGGGCATCGGCTCGTCGCGCGGCGCGGACCGCGCGATCAAGGCCGCGGAGCTCGCCGTCGCGAGCCCGCTGCTCGAGGCGAAGATCGACGGCGCGCACGGCGTGCTGCTGTCGATCCAGGCCGGCAGCAACCTCGGCATCCACGAGACCTACGACGCCGCCAAGCTCGTGCAGGAGGCGGTGCACCCCGAGGCGAACATCATCTTCGGCACGGTCATCGACGACACGCTCGGCGACGAGGTGCGCGTGACGGTCATCGCCGCGGGCTTCGACGGCACCGGCCCGATCGCGAAGGTCGACGACTCCGTCATCCGCACGGCGTCGCGCACCGAGATGGGCCTGCGGCAGTCGACGCCGAGCGCCCCGGCGTCCGACGCCCACGAGGCGCCCGAGCGCCGCCCCGTCCCGGCGCCCCCGGTCGCCGACCACCTCACCGGTCCCGTGCAGCCGCTGACCCAGGTGGACGAGGAGGAGGACGAGTTCCTCCCCGACTTCCTGCGCTGACACGCATGGCAGACGCCCCCGCCGCGCGCCTGGCCGCCTTCCTCGAGCAGCTCGAGGGGGCGCGCCGGGCGCGCGGCGTCACGCTGATCGTCGTCACGAAGCGGCATCCGGCCTCGCTCGTGCGCGAGCTCGCGGCGGCGGGGCAGCGCGACTTCGGCGAGAGCCGGCACCCCGAGTCGCGCGACAAGGCGGCGGCGCTCGCCGACCTCGACCTCACCTGGCACTTCGTGGGCCAGCTGCAGCGCAACAAGGCGCGGCAGGTCGCCCGCTACGCCGACGTGCTGCACTCGATCGACGCGCCGGAGCTCGTGGAGGCGCTCGAGGGCGGCGAGCCCGGCGACGAGCGACCCGTGCGCGACGCGCTCGTGCAGGTCAACCTCTCCGACGACCCCGCCCGCGGCGGCGTCGCCCCGGACGGCCTCGACGCGCTCGCCGAGCGCGTCGCCGCGTCGCCGGCGCTGCGGCTGCGGGGCGTGATGGCGGTCGCGCCGCTCGGCGAGGAGCCCGCTGCCGCGTTCGAGCGGCTCGCCCGCCTCGCCGAGCGCGTGCGCGCCGTCGACCCCGCAGCCGACTGGATCTCGGCGGGCATGAGCGGCGACTGGCGCGAGGCGCTCGAGCACGGCGCGACACACCTGCGGATCGGCACCGCAATCACGGGAAACCGCCCGCTCGGCGGATAGCGTGAACCAGGCCACGAGGAGGATCCCATGAGCAACGCACTGAAGAAGGCGGCGATCTACTTCGGCTTCGCCGAGGAGGACGAGCTGACCCAGGAGGTCCGCCCGATCGAGCGGACCGAGGAGCACGACCGTGCACACACGCACCAGCCGCGCGAGCGCGTCGAGGAGCCGCGCCGCGCTCCCGTCACGAAGCTCCGCGCAGCGCAGAAGGTGAGCGACATGAGCGAGATCCTCACGGTGCACCCGCGCCAGTACAAGGACGCCAAGGCCATCGCCGAGGCGTTCCGCGACGGCACGCCGGTGATCATCAACCTGTCGCAGATGACCGACGGCGACGCGCGTCGGCTGATCGACTTCTCGGCCGGCCTCACGCAGGGCCTCGAGGGCCGCATCGAGCGCGTGACGACCAAGGTCTACCTGCTGACGCCCGAGCACATCGCCGTCTCCGGCGGCCGCTCGGTCGACGAGGACGCGGACTCCGCCGTCTTCGCGCACTGAGCCCCGTCAGCTCAGTGCCGATCGTCTCGATCCTCGCCTGGATCGTCCACACCGCAGCGCTGCTCGCGTTCTACGTCTTCTGGGCGCGGATCATCCTCGACTTCGTGCGGCAGCTCCGGCGCGACTGGAAGCCCTCCGGCTTCTGGCTCGTGCTGTCGGTGTGGATCCTGCGGGTGACCGACCCGCCGCTGCGCTGGGTGCGCCGGTTCGTGAAGCCGGTCCGCGTCGGCGGCGCGATGCTCGACCTCGCGATGCTCGTACTGCTCCTCGGGCTCATCCTGCTCATGACCGTGGTCGGCCCCTTCCGGGCGTTCAGCGCCTGAGGTGCCGCGCGGGCGCGGCGGGCTAGGATCGTCAGCACGCCGTCCGCGACGGGTACAGTGAATCTGCGCTGCGCGCCCGATCGGGCGCGGCAGCCGACGAAGAAAGGCACGACATGGCACTGACTCCTGACGACGTCGTCCACAAGCGCTTCGAGACGACGCGCTTCCGCGACGGCTACGACCAGGATGAGGTCGACGACTTCCTCGACGAGGTGGTCACCGAGCTTCGTCGACTCACCGAGGAGAACGACGCCCTCCGCGCCGAGAACGAGCAGCTGAAGCAGGGCGGCGCCGTCGCCGCGCCCGCTACTGCGCCCGCCGAGGCCGCCGAGCCCGTCGAGCACCCCGACGCCGCCGAGCTCGAGCAGCTCCGCGTCGAGAACGAGCGCCTCAAGGAGCAGCTCGCCGAGCGCGAGGCCGAGCCGGCCCCCGTCGCCGAGGTGCCGCAGGACGACGTGGTCACCGAGCCGCAGGCCGCGGAGCCGCAGCCCGAGGGCGCCGCGCCCGCCGTCTCGAACGCCGATGGCCTGCTGGCGCTCGCGCAGCGCGTCCACGACGAGCACGTCGCCGCGGGCGAGGCCCGCCGCGACGAGCTGATCGCCGCCGCCGAGGCCACCGCGCAGCAGATCGAGGACGACGCCGAGCAGCGCAAGACGGTGCTCAACCAGGAGTTCGACGACGAGAAGAAGAAGCTCGACGAGCAGAAGGCTGCCCTCGAGCAGAAGATCGACGAGCTCAAGAGCTTCGAGCGCGACTACCGCCTGAAGCTGCGCGGCTACATCGAGAGCCAGCTGCGCGACCTCGACCGCTCGTCCTCGCTCGCCTTCGGCGGCCAGAGCGGCAGCTGATCGCGCACTCTGTGGCAGACGACTCGACTGCGGTCCGGAGCACGACGGCCTGGCGGATGCTGGGCCTCGTGCTCGGGACCGCAGTCGTCGTCTGGGTGGCCGACTTCCTCTCGAAGGAGTGGGTCATCGCCGAGATGGCAGAGGGGGAGCGCCGCGCCGTGCTCGGCGAGCTGCTCCAGTGGCACTTCGTGCGCAACCCCGGCGCGGCGTTCTCGCTCGCGGCCGGCTCCACCTGGATCTTCACGATCCTCGCCGGTGTCGTGGTGGTGTTCATCGCCACCCAGCTGCGTCGCATCCGCTCGCCCCTCTGGGCGGCCGCGTTCGGCGGCCTGCTCGGCGGCACGGTCGGCAACCTCACCGATCGGTTGACGCGCGAGCCCGGCTTCTTCGTCGGCCACGTCATCGACTTCATCCAGGTCTGGGGCTTCCCGGCGATCTTCAACATCGCCGACATCTTCATCGTGTCGTCGATGATCGGCGTGGTGCTGCTCGTGCTCGCCAACATCGGCCTCGACGGCGTGCGCCGCACCGACGAGCCGAAGGCGGACGCGCGCGAGGGCGACCCCGACGCCACGCAGCCGCTCGACCCCGACGACCGCTGATGGAGGAGCGCTTCCTGCAGGTGCCGCCCGGCCTCGACGGCACGCGCGCCGACGCGGGCCTCGCCAAGCTGCTGGGGCTCTCGCGCACCGCGGTCGTCACCATGCTCGACGACGGCGGGGCGCAGCAGGACGGCGCGACGCTCGGGAAGTCCGACCGCCTGCGCGCCGACGCGTGGCTCGACCTGCGCTGGCAGCCTCGCGAGGCGCCCCGGATCGTCGCGACGCCCGTGCCCGACCTCGGCATCGTGCACGACGACGCCGACATCGTCGTCGTCGACAAGCCCGCCGGCGTCGCCGCGCACCCGAGCGCGGGCTGGCAGGGCCCGACGGTCGTCGGCGCGCTCGCGGCGGCGGGCTTCCAGATCGCCACCTCCGGCGCCGCCGAGCGGCAGGGCGTCGTGCACCGGCTCGACGCCGGCACGAGCGGCCTGATGGTGGTCGCGAAGAGCGAGCGCGCCTACAGCGAACTGAAGGCCGCCTTCCACGACCGCGAGGTCGAGAAGGTCTACCACGCGGCGGTGCAGGGGCACCCCGACCCGCTGTCGGGCACGATCGACGCGCCGATCGGCCGCCACCCGGGTAGCGAGTGGAAGTTCGCGGTGGTCTCGAGCGGCAAGCACGCGATCACCCACTACGAGACGCTCGAGGCGTTCCGCGGCGGCAGCCTGCTCGAGGTGCACCTCGAGACGGGGCGCACGCACCAGATCCGCGTCCACATGGCCGCCCGGCGCCACCCCTGCATCGGCGACACCATGTACGGCGCCGACCCGACGGTCGCCGCCCGGCTCGGCCTCGAGCGGCAGTGGCTCCACGCGAAGCGGCTCGGCTTCCGGCACCCGGGCTCCGGCGAGCAGGTGGTCTTCGAGTCGCCCTACCCGGCCGACCTCGCGCGGGCGCTCGAGATCCTCCGCGAGGAGTGATCCTGCCGCCGCGCCCGGCTCGGCGCGTGGGCCCCCGCCCGTAGGATCGAGGGGCCATGGCAGACTCCTTCGCGCACCTCCACGTCCACACCGAGTACTCCATGCTCGACGGCGCAGCTCGCATCACCGAGCTCATGCAGGCCGTGCAGCAGGAGGGCATGCCGGCGGTCGCGATGACCGACCACGGCAACGTGTTCGGCGCCTACGAGTTCTGGCGCGCGGCGAAGGCGCAAGGCGTCAAGCCCATCATCGGCACCGAGGCGTACATCACGCCCGGCACCCACCGCTCCGACAAGACGCGCGTCAAGTGGGGCGGCAGCGACGCCGCGCCCGGCGACGACGTCTCCGGCGGCGGCGCCTACACGCACATGACGCTCCTGGCCGAGAGCAACGAGGGGCTCGCCAACCTCTTCCGCCTCTCCTCCTACGCGTCGATGGAGGGCTTCTACTTCAAGCCGCGCATGGACCGCGAGCTGCTCGAGCGGCACGCGAAGGGCCTCATCGCCACCACCGGCTGCCCCTCCGGCGAGGTGCAGACCCGCTTGCGGCTCGGCCAGTTCGACCTCGCCATGGAGGCCGCCGCGAGCTACCGCGACCTCTTCGGTGCCGAGAGCTACTTCCTCGAGATCATGGACCACGGGCTCGAGATCGAGCGGCGCGTGCGCGACGGGCTGCTCGAGATCGGCAAGCGGCTCGGGCTGCCGCTGCTGGCCACCAACGACCTGCACTACACGCACGCCGCCGACGCGAAGAGCCACGAGGCGCTGCTGTGCGTGCAGTCGGGCTCGACGATGGACGACCCGAACCGCTTCCGGCTCGAGGGCGGCGGCTACTACGTGAAGTCGGCCGCCGAGATGCGCCACCTCTTCCGCGACCTCGACGGCGCGTGCGACAACACGCTGCTCGTCGCCGAGCGCTGCTCGGTCGAGTTCGACGAGTCGGCCAACTACATGCCCCGGTACCCGGTGCCGGAGGGCCACACCGAGGACACCTGGTTCCGCCACGAGGTCGCGGTCGGCCTCGAGCGGCGCTACCCGGGCGGCATCCCCGAGCGCGTGCAGCAGCAGGCGAACTACGAGATGGACGTCATCTCGAACATGGGGTTCCCCGGCTACTTCCTCGTCGTCGCCGACTTCATCAACTGGGCGAAGGACAACGGCATCCGCGTCGGGCCCGGCCGCGGCTCCGGCGCCGGCTCCATGGCCGCCTACGCGATGCGCATCACCGACCTCGACCCGCTCGAGCACGGCCTCATCTTCGAGCGCTTCCTCAACCCCGACCGCGTCTCGATGCCCGACTTCGACATCGACTTCGACGACCGGCGCCGCCCCGAGGTCATCCGCTACGTCACCGAGAAGTACGGCTCGGAGCGCGTCGCCCAGATCGTCACCTACGGCACGATCAAGTCCAAGCAGGCGCTGAAGGACGCATCCCGCGTGCTCGGCTTCCCCTTCGGCATGGGCGAGCGGCTCACGAAGGCGATGCCGCCCGCGGTCATGGGCAAGGACATCCCCCTCTCGGGCATCTTCGACTCGTCGCACGAGCGATACAAGGAGGCCGGCGACCTCCGCGCCCTCATCGAGACCGACGCCGAGGCGAAGACGGTCTTCGAGACCGCGCGCGGGCTCGAGAACCTCAAGCGGCAGTGGGGCGTGCACGCGGCGGGCGTGATCATGTCGTCCGAGCCGCTCATCGACATCATCCCGATCATGAAGCGCGAGCAGGACGGCGCGATCATCACGCAGTTCGACTACCCCGCGTGCGAGGCGCTCGGCCTCATCAAGATGGACTTCCTGGGGCTCCGCAACCTCACGATCGTCTCCGACGCGCTCGACAACATCCGCGCCAACCGCGGGGAGGAGCTCGACCTCGAGACCCTGCCGCTCGACGACCGCGGCGCGTACGAGCTGCTCGGCCGCGGCGACACGCTCGGCGTCTTCCAGCTCGACGGCGGGCCGCTGCGCTCGCTGCTGCGCCTCATGAAGCCCGACTCGTTCGGTGACATCTCGGCCGTCATCGCCCTCTACCGGCCCGGCCCCATGGGCGCCGACTCGCACACCAACTACGCGCTGCGCAAGAACGGCCTGCAGCCGATCACGCCCATCCATCCCGAGCTCGAGGAGCCGCTCGCCGACATCCTCGACGAGAGCTACGGCCTCATCATCTACCAGGAGCAGGTGATGGCGGTCGCGCAGAAGGTCGCCGGCTACACGCTCGGCCAGGCCGACATCCTGCGGCGCGCGATGGGCAAGAAGAAGAAGGCCGAGCTCGACAAGCAGTTCGAGGCGTTCTCCGGCGGCATGCGGGAGCGCGGCTACTCGGCTGGCGCCGTCAAGGCGCTGTGGGACATCCTGCTGCCCTTCTCCGACTACGCCTTCAACAAGGCGCACTCCGCCGCCTACGGCGTCATCTCCTACTGGACCGCCTACCTGAAGGCGCACTACCCGGCCGAGTACATGGCGGCGCTCCTGACGAGCGTCGGCGACTCCAAGGACAAGATGGCGATCTACCTGTCGGAGTGCCGGCGGATGGGCATCACGGTGCTGCCGCCCGACGTCAACGAGTCGTCGCTCTACTTCACGGCCGTCGGCGACGACATCCGCTTCGGTCTCGGCGCCGTGCGCAACGTCGGCGAGGGCGTGGTCGACGGCATCATCGCCGCGCGCACGCGCGAGGGCGCCTACACGTCGTTCCACGACTTCCTGAAGAAGGTGCCGCTCGGCGTCGCCAACAAGCGCACCGTCGAGTCGCTCATCAAGTCGGGCGCCTTCGACAGCCAGGGGGCGACGCGGCGCGCGATGCTCGAGATCCACGAGGATGCGGTCGACGCGGCCGTCTCGATCAAGCGCAACGAGGCGAACGGCCAGGTCGACCTCTTCGGCGACATCTTCGACGACCTCGACACGGTCGCCGACCGGGTGCCCGACCGGCCGGAGTGGGGCAAGCGCGACAAGCTCGCGTTCGAGCGCGAGATGCTCGGCCTCTACGTCTCCGACCACCCGCTCGCGGGCCTCGAGCTCGAGCTCGCGAAGCACGCGACGCATCAGATCCAGGACCTCGCCGAGACCGCCGAGGACGGCGACACCGTCACGCTCGCGGGCCTCATCACGAGCGTGCAGCACCGCGTGGCGCGCAACTCCGGCAACCAGTACGGCATCTTCGCGCTGCAGGACTTCGGCGGCGAGCTCGAGGTGATGGTGCTCGGCAAGTCGTACACGGAGTTCCGCACGAGCCTGCAGCCCGACCAGGTCGTCGTGGTGCGGGGCCGGGTGCGCACGCGCGACGACGGCTTCACGGTGCACGCGAACAGCATCGACACGCCGGATGTCCAGCCGGTCGACGAGACGCGGCCGCTCGAGCTGCGCATCCCGGAGCGGCGCGCGTCGATGACGGTGATGCGCGAGCTGCGCGGCCTGCTCGAGCGGCACTCCGGGCCGACCGACGTGTGCCTGGCGCTCGAGCGGCCCGAGGTCGAGCGGGTGTTCTCGCTGCCGCAGCGGGTGCGCGTCTCGAGCGACCTCTTCGGCGAGATCAAGTCGCTGCTGGGCCCCGCCTCGATCGCCTGACCCGGCCGCCCTCCCTCCCGCGCTCGAGTGGCGCCTCCCGCGGTCGAGTGGCGCCTCCGGAGTACGAGTGGCGCCTCCCGCGGTCGAGTGGCGCCTCCGGAGAACGAGTGGCGCCTCCGGAGAACGAGTGGCGCCTCGCGCGATCGAGTGGCGCCTCGCGTGATCGAGTGGCGGCTCGCGCGATCGAGTGGCGGCGACCGCAGGCGGCGCCACTCGGTGTCGTGCGGCGCCATCCGATGCTGTGCCGCGCCACTCGATGTTGCGCCGCGCCACTCGATGCGGCGCCGCGCCACTCGATGCTGGGAGGCGCCACTCGATCGCCGCGGGCGGCGCGCGGGGAGGGGGAGCGCGGCGCGGCGGGCGCGGCGGGGTCGCCGTACGATGGAGGCCATGCTCCGACGACTCGACCTGACGACGCTGCCCGACGAGCACGAGCTGCGCGCGCTGCTGCCGCGACCCGCCGTCGACGTCGATCGCGCGCTGCCGGCCGCCCAGGAGCTCATCGCCGACGTGCGCGAGCGCGGCGCCGAGGCCCTGGCCGCGCAGGCCGAGCGCTTCGACGGCGTGCGCCCCGCCGAGCTGCGGGTGCCCGCGGCCGCGCTCCAGGAGGCGCTCGCCGCGCTCGACCCGGCGGTGCGCGCGGCGCTCGAGACCGCGATCGAGCGCGTGCGGATCGGCTCCGCCGCGCAGGTGCCGCCGCCGACCGCCGTCGAGCCCGCGCCGGGCGCCGCGGTCGAGCTGCGCTGGCAGCCCGTCGACCGCGTCGGCCTGTACGTGCCCGGCGGCAAGGCCGTCTACCCGTCGAGCGTCGTCATGAACGTGGTCGCCGCGCAGGCCGCCGGCGTCCGCTCGATCGCCGTCGCGAGCCCCGCGCAGGCCGAGCACGACGGGCTGCCGCACCCGACCATCCTCGCCGCGTGCGCGCTGCTCGGCGTCGACGAGGTCTACGCGATGGGCGGCGCCGGCGCGGTCGGCGCCTTCGCCCACGGCGTGCCCGGCATCGGGCTCGCACCCGTCGACGTCGTCACGGGCCCCGGCAACGTCTTCGTCGCCGCGGCGAAGCGCGCCGTCGCCGGCAGCGTCCGCGTCGACTCCGAAGCCGGCCCGACCGAGATCCTCGTGATCGCCGACGGCACCGCCGACGCCGAGCTCATCGCCGCCGACCTCGTCAGCCAGGCCGAGCACGACGAGCTCGCGAGCGCCGTGCTCGTCACCGACGACGCCGCGCTCGCCGACCGCGTCGACGAGGCCGTCGCGCGCCGCGCCGCCGCCACGGCGGCGAGCGCCCGCGTCGGCGCCTCGCTCGCGGGCGAGCAGTCGGCGATCGTGCTCGTCGCCGACCTGGACGCCGCCGCGCGGGTGAGCGACGCGTACGCGCCCGAGCACCTCGAGATCGTGACGGCCGACGACGACGCCGTGCTCGCACGCATCCGCCACGCCGGAGCGATCTTCCTCGGCGCGCACACGCCGGTCAGCCTCGGCGACTACGCCGCCGGCTCCAACCACGTGCTGCCGACCGGCGGCCAGGCGCGGCGCGTCGCCGGCCTCGGGGCCGCGACGTTCCTCCGCCCCCAGCAGGTCGTGCGCTACGACCGCGCGGCGCTCGCCGCGGTGCGGGCCGACGTGGTCGCGCTCGCCGCCGCCGAGGGCCTGCCCGCGCACGGCGAGGCCATCGAGGCGCGCTTCGAGGCGGGGGAGGCCTGATGCACTGCCCCTTCTGCCGCAACCCCGACTCCCGCGTCGTCGACTCCCGCACGAGCGACGACGGCACCTCCATCCGCCGCCGGCGCCAGTGCACCGAGTGCGGCCGCCGCTTCACCACCACCGAGACGGCGAGCCTGTCGGTCGTGAAGCGCTCCGGCGTGCTCGAGCCGTTCCGCCGCGAGAAGGTCATCGAGGGCGTCCGGAAGGCCGTGCGCGGCCGGCCCGTCACCGACGCCGACCTCGCCGGCGTCGCGCAGGCGGTCGAGGAGACGATCCGCGCGACCGGCGCGAGCCAGATCGACGCGAACGAGATCGGCCTCGCGGTGCTGCCGCCGCTGCGCGAGCTCGACGAGGTGGCCTACCTGCGGTTCGCGAGCGTCTACAACGCCTTCGACTCGCTCGACGACTTCGAGGCCGCCATCCGGGCCCTGCGCGAGGATCAGGCGCACGCCGTCGACGCGGAGGAGGAGCGATGACCGCGTACGACCAGCTCTTCCGGCACGGCTTCCGCCACGTCGACCCCGAGCGGGCGCACCACCTCGGCGCGGCCGCCATCCGGGCGATCGGGCTCGCGCACCCCGGTGTGCGCACCGACCCGGCGCTCCGCACCCGCGCCCTCGGCCGCGAGCTGCCGACGCCGTTCGGCATCGCGGCCGGCTTCGACAAGGACGCGACGATGATCGCGGGCCTCGGCGCGCTCGGCTTCGGCCACGTCGAGGTGGGCACGATCACGGCGCGCCCGCAGCCGGGCAACGACCGGCCGCGCCTGTTCCGGCTCGTCGACGACCGAGCGCTCATCAACCGGATGGGCTTCAACAACCAGGGAGCGGCGGTCGCCGCCGAGCGCATCGCCGTCGCCCGCGAGGCGCGCTCGCGCCCCGTGATCGGCGTCAACATCGGCAAGAGCCGCGTGGTCGACGCCGACGACACCGCCGCGGTCGAGCGCGACTACCTGCACTCGGCGCGCCTGCTCGCACCGGTCGCCGACTACTTGGCCGTCAACGTCTCCTCCCCGAACACGCCCGGCCTGCGCGGCCTGCAGGAGACGCGCGTGCTCGAGCCGCTGCTCGCGGCGATCCGCGCCGAGGCCGGCGACGTGCCGGTGCTCGTGAAGATCGCGCCCGACCTCGACGACGAGCAGGTCGAGGGCATCGCCGCGCTCGCCGAGCGCCTGGCGCTCGCGGGCGTCATCGCCACGAACACCACCATCCGGCGCGACGGTCTCGTGAGCGATGCGGATGCGGTGGCGCGCGCAGGCGCGGGCGGGCTGTCGGGCCCGCCGGTGGCCGCGCGGTCGCTCGCGGTGCTGCGCCTGCTGCGCGCGGCGCTGCCCGCTGGCGTCGACGTGATCTCGGTCGGCGGCGTGGAGACCGCCGCGCAGGTGCGCGAGCGGCTCGACGCCGGCGCCGCGCTCGTGCAGGGCTACACCGGCTTCATCTACCGCGGGCCGGGCTGGGCGCGCGAGATCAACGCGGGGCTGCTCGCGACGTAGCGCTCGCGCTCCCGCTCGCGCGCAGGGGTGAGGCGGCGGCTCGCGCCGCAGCGCTCACTCCGGCTGCTGGAAGAGCTTGGTCTTGGGCTTCGGCATGCGCATGAACGGCAGCTGCACGGCGCGCATGGTGGCGTACCAGCCGTGGCCCTTCGCATCCTTCTCGCCGAACTTCGCGCGCAGCGCGCGACGCAGCTGCCACGCCATCACGACCGAGTCGAGCACGACGACGGCGACGAAGCCCCACAGCACGAGGTTGGCGATGAGGCGCCACTGCGGGTCGTTGACGAACGTCATGACGAGCACGACGATCATCATCGGCATCGCGGCGGTGCCGATCGAGAGGCGGGCGTCGACCCAGTCGCGCACGTAGCGCCGCACCGGGCCCTTGTCGCGCGCCGGCAGGTACTTCTCGTCGCCGGACTCGAAGCCGCGGCGAGCCTTCTCGCGCTCGCTGCGCATCTTCTCCTGCACCTGGCGCCGCGCCTCCTTGCGGTCCTCGGGGACGAGGGGGCGGCGGTTGCGGGCGACCTGCTCCGACTGCTTCGGCGTGCGACGCACCTCGGTCCCCGGCTGGGGCTGCTTGCTGGCGTCGGAGCGGCTGAACAGCGGCACGTGGAGGTCCTTCTCGCTGGGGGCTGGATCGACCCATCCTACCGCCGCCGCCCTCCCGCCGACGCCTAGGATCGTGCGCATGACTGCTTCCCCCGCTGACTCCCTCCCCGCGCGCCCGGGCGCCGAGCTCTCCGAGCGCGACCGGGCCGTCCTCGCCGCCGTCGACGCCGGCTTCGACCGCGCGGTCGACGACCTGAAGGCGCTCGTGCGCATCCCGAGCGTCTCGTGGGACGCCTACGACGCGGCGCACGTGCAGGCGAGCGCGGAGGCGGTCGCCGCCCTCGCGGAGGGGACGGGCGTGTTCGAGCGCGTCTCGATCGAGCGCGCCCCGATCGGCGACACCGACGAGCTCGGCCAGCCGGCGGTGCTCGCGACCCGACCCGCCCGCGCCGGCCGCCCGTCGATCCTGCTCTACGCCCACCACGACGTGCAGCCTTGGGGCGACGAGGCCCTGTGGCGCACGCCGCCGTTCGAGCCGACCGAGATCGACGGGCGCCTCCACGGCCGCGGCGCCTCCGACGACAAGGCGGGCGTCATCGCGCACATCGCCGCGATCCGCGCGCTCGCCGAGGTCGTCGAGCCCGAGGTGGGCCTCGCGCTGTTCATCGAGGGGGAGGAGGAGCACGGCTCGCGCTCCTTCCAGCGCTTCCTCGAGCAGCACGCCGAGGCGCTCGAGGCCGACGTGATCGTCGTGGCCGACAGCGACAACTGGTCGACCGAGGTGCCGTCGCTCACCGTGGCGCTCCGCGGCAACGTCGCGCTCAACGTGCGCATCACGACGCTCGGCCACGCGAGCCACTCCGGCATGGTCGGCGGCGCGGTGCCCGACGCGATGATGGCGTTCTCGAAGCTCGCCGCGACCCTGTGGCACGACGACGGCTCCGTCGCCATCGAGGGCCTCACCGAGGCCGACCTCGACGTCCCGGAGCAGTCGGAGGAGCACCTGCGCGCCGAGGCGGCGCTGCTCGACGGCGTGCAGCTCGTCGGCACCGGCCCGCTGCTGGCGCGCCTCTGGGCCAAGCCGTCGGCGACGATCACCGGGGTCGACGCGCCCAGCGTGCCCGACGCATCCAACACGATCCTCCCGACGATGCGGTTCCGGCTCTCGACGCGCATCGCGCCTGGCCAGTCGGCCGCCGACGCCTTCGCCGCGATCGAGCGCCACCTGCGCGCACACGCCCCGTTCGGCGCGCACATCGAGCTCGACAGCATCGACCTCGGCGACCCGTTCCTCGTCGACGCGAGCGGCTGGGGCGCGACCGAGGCGAAGCGGGCGATGGCGGATGCGTGGGGCGCGGAGGCGGTCGAGACCGGCATCGGCGGCTCCATCCCGTTCATCGCCGACCTCGTCGCGCAGTTCCCCGGCGCGCAGATCCTCGTGACGGGCGTCGAGGACCCGGGCACGATGGCGCACAGCCCCAACGAGTCGCAGCACCTCGGCGTGCTGCGGCGCGCCATCGGCGCGGAGGCGCTGCTGCTCGCGCGGGCCGGCGACCGCGCGGAATAGACTGGAGGCGTCGGGCGTTGCCCCGACGGAGACCGGAGAGGAGCCGCAGATGACCGATCTCGCGACCCATGGCGTCATGCTCACGGAGACGGCCGCCGACAAGGTGCGCCGCCTGCTCGACCAGGAGGGCAGGGACGACCTGCGCCTGCGCGTGGCCGTGCAGCCCGGCGGATGCTCGGGGCTGATCTACCAGCTCTACTTCGACGAGCGGAAGCTCGACGGCGACGTCGTGCGCGACTTCGACGGCGTCGAGGTCATCGTCGACCGCATGAGCGTGCCCTACCTCGACGGCTCGACCATCGACTTCGAGGACTCGATCCAGAAGCAGGGCTTCACGATGGACAACCCCAACGCGCAGGGCAGCTGCGCGTGCGGCGACTCCTTCCACTAGGCCGCGCGAGCAGCCCGCAGCGACACGCCGCCGATCCCTCGGGATCGGCGGCGTCTCGCATGCAGGGCAGCTGCATCGGCCGCGGTCTCAGCCGGGCGTCGCCGCTCCGGCCGCGGGCACCTCGCACGCGATCGTCCCGCCGAGGCGGGTCCACAGCGCCCAGCCGACGAGCACGAGCGAGGCGCCGGCCAGCAGCGGCTGCACCGGCTCGAAGTACTGCATGGCGCCGCTCGCGCCGAGCGCGAGCAGCACGAGCTTGTTGCACACCGGGCACCCGACGGCGAAGAACGAGACGATGCCGCCGACGAGGCCCCGTCGGCCGCCCCTGACCGCGCCGCTGCCGGGCTCGGCGACGTACGTGGCCAGCAGCAGTCCCGAGAGCAGCGCGGTGACGACGAGCACGGGGTGCGCCCACCACGTCGGCGGCACCTCGCGAGTGAAGAGCGGCGTGTCGACGAGGTCGGTGGGGATCGCGACGAGCAGGTAGACGCCCACGGCCGCCGCGCCGACGGCCGCCCACCGGCGGCCGGACCACGAGCGCAGTGCGGCGAGCCGCTGCACGGCGGCCGACGTGCTCACCGCGGCCCCGTCTCGCCGTGCTCGGGCGGGGCGACAGCGGCGTCGCGCGCGCGTCCGCGGAACCATCGCCACGCCAGCAGCGCGAGCGCGACGAGCGCGGCCGCGACGATCGCGACCGTGTCGCCGATGCCGCTCGCGGCGCGCAGCGCCTCGTGCTCGAGCGCGGCCTGGTCGGTGGCGCCGAGCAGGCCCCCGAGGCTCGAGGTCCCGTCGGTGACGAGCAGCACGATGCCGATCACGATCGAGACGATGCCCGAGACGACCACCGTCACCGAGTTCCGCCACCGGCCGATCGCGATCTCGCGCGGCCGGAGCGCGGCGCGGATGCGTCCTCCGAACCGCCGCCACGCGAGGGCGAGCACGAGCAGCGGCACGAGCATGCCGCCGGCGTAGGCGGCGAGCAGGAGCCCGCCGTAGAGCGGCTCGCCGCGCGCCGCCGCGACCGTCAGCACCGTGCCGAGCACCGGTCCGGCGCAGACGCCGGCGACGCCGTAGACGGTGCCGAGCAGCAGCACGCCGAGCGGCGAGCTCGACGTGGTGCCCGTGCGGGCGATCCCCGGCAGCGGGATGCCGACGATCTGCGCGACGCCGAGGAGGATCACGACGACGGCCGCGACCCACACGAGCAGGCTCCGGTGCTGCTGCAGCGCCGCCCCGAGGGAGCCGGCCGCCACGCCGAGCGGCATGAGCGTCGCGAGCAGCCCGACGCCGAAGAGCCCGACGCGCACGAGCGTCGTGCGCGCGTCGTCGAACGCGAAGGCGAAGAACGCGGGCAGCAGCATCACCGAGCACGGGCTCAGCAGCGACAGGATGCCGCCGAGCACGGCGCCGGCATAGCCGAGGTCGATCATCGGGCGGCCGCGATCTCCGCCTCGATGACCTCGCGGAACGCCTCGAGCGGCTGCGCGCCGATCACGGGCGTCTCGCCGACGACGAAGGTGGGCGTGCCCGTGATGCCGAGCGACTGCCCCTCGGCGAGGTCGGCGAGCACCGCCTCGCGCAGCTGCGGCGACTCGAGGTCGGCCTCGAACCGGGCCAGATCCGGCACGCCGGCTGCGCGGGCGAGCTCGAGCAGCGCCTCACGGTCGAGGTCGGCGTGCCCGCGCTCCGGCGCGACGGCGAACGCCTGCTCGTGGAACTCCCAGAACCGGCCCTGGGCGGCCGCCGCGCGCCCCGCGATCGCCGCGTCCTCCGACTGCTCGCCGAAGACCGGCAGGTCGCGCCACTCGATGCGGAGGTCGCCCCGCTCGACGTACTCCTGCACGAGCGCCGGCTGGACGTCGCGCGCGAACACGCCGCAGAACGGGCAGCGGTAGTCGGCCCACTCGATCATCACCACGGGCGCGTCGGGGTCGCCGATCGCGAGCGGGTCGCCCTCGGTGCGATGCGCGAGCGCCCGCAGGGGGCTCTCGGTCTCCGACGTCGGTGCCTGCGTCTCGGGAGCTGCCGCGGGCTCGCCACGGCTGCCGCTCGCCCACAGGAGCCCGATCGCGCCGATCACGACGAGCGCCGCGACGAGCGGCAGCCAGAGCGTGCGCCGTCGGGGACCGCTCGAGCCGGCAGGTGGGCGGCGGGCGTGATCGCGGGAGGAGTGCTGCATGGTGCCATCGTGCGACGCCGCGCGTCCGGGAGCCAAGCCGCGGCCCTGGTAGCGTCACAACGACAGATTGTGAGCGTGCATGAGAGCGAACATTGACGACGCCAGGCTGCTGCACGCGCTGGCGACCCACGCATCGATCACCGACGCGGCCAGGGCGCTGGGGATCACCCAGCAGGCCGCATCCGCCCGGCTCGCGGGCATCGAGCGCTGGGTGGGCGCCCCGGTGGCCGCGCGCGGCGCGGGAGGCACCCGCCTCACGTCCGTCGGCCGCCTGGTCGCGGGATGGGCGACCGAGCTCGTGGAGGCCGCCGACCGCCTCGACCAGTCGGTGGCGATGATCGCCACCGAGCGGGCGGCGAAGCTCGACGTCGCGTCGAGCCTGACGATCCTGGAGGAGCTGATGCCGTACTGGCTGCTGCGCCTGCGGGAGGCGGACGATCAGCTCCAGGTCGGGATGACGGCGTCCAACAGCACCGCGGTGATCGAGGCGGTCCGCGCCGGCCACGCTGCGCTCGGGTTCACCGAGTGCCCGAGCCGACCGCGCGGCGTCGAGACGAGGGTCATCGCCCACGACGAGGTGATCGTGGTGGTGCCGCCGGAGCATCCCTGGGCACGCAGGCGCAGCGGAGTGGGGCTCGCAGAGCTCGCCACGACGCCGCTGGTGGTGCGCGAACCGGGCTCCGGCACGCGCGCGGCGATCGATCGGGCCCTGCGCCCGCTCGGCGGCGTCACGATCGCCGCCGAGCTGCCCTCGAGCGCGCCGCTGCGCGCCACGGTCGCGGCGGGAGGGGCCCCGGGCGTGCTCAGCGTGCTCGCCGCGCGGGACGACCTGCGCTCCGGCAGGCTGGTCCGCGTGGCGATTGCGGAGCGCAGGATCGTCCGTCCCCTGACGGCGATCTGGCAGCGCGGCACGGCGCTCCCGCCGGCCGCGCGAGCGCTCGTCGACATCGCCTCGTCGACGGTCGTCCGCGGTGTGCCCGACGCCGCGCGCAGGAGCGTCGGAGGAGCCTGAGAGCCCTCTGTGGGTACTAGGATCGGAGGTGACTGCTCACCGACTCGGAGGAAGACATTGCGCAATCGTCGATCTCGTTGGATCGCCGCCCCGGTCGCGGTGGTCGCCGCCCTCGCGCTCGCCGGCTGCACGCAGCCGCAGCTGCAGGGGTGGATGCCGAGCGTGCCGGGTCTGACGAACCACGTCGACCGGATCATGGGCCTGTGGACGACCTCCTGGATCGTGCTGCTGGGTGTCGGCATCATCACGTGGGGCCTCATGATCTGGGCCGCGATCGCCTACCGCCGCCGCAAGGGCCAGACGGGCCTGCCGGTGCAGCTGCGCTACCACATGCCGATCGAGATCTTCTTCACGATCGTCCCCGTCGTCCTCGTCGCCGGCTTCTTCGCCTTCACGGCGCGCGACCAGGCGATCATCGAGGAGCCGATCGATGACCCCGACTACTCGCTCACGGTCTACGGCAAGCGCTGGGCATGGGACTTCGTCTATGAGCGCGACGGCCAGGACCCGGTCTACTACCAGGGCATCCAGGCGCAGAACGACCCCGAGTCGAACCTCATCGACCCTGCCTCGCTCCCGACGCTGTACCTCCCGACGAACTCGTCGATCGAGATCACGCTCGAGTCGCGCGACGTCGCCCACTCCTTCTGGGTCATCGAGTTCCTCTACAAGAAGGACATGCTCCCGGGCGTCACGAACCACATGTACTTCGAGACGGGCGACCAGGAGGGCGTGTACCGCGGCAAGTGCGCCGAGCTCTGCGGCGAGTACCACTCGCTCATGCTCTTCAACGTCGAGCTCGTGAGCCCCGAGGAGTACGACGCCTACCTCGAGAGCCTCGAGGCCGAGGGCAACGTCGGCGCGATCGACGAGTCGGTCAACCCCTTCACCGGTGACGACAGCATCGACCCGGGCCACGACGAGAGCGTCGACACGACCAACGAAGGCGAGGACGACTGATGACCGCCACGGCGACGCGCCCCGCGATCAGCCGCAGCGCTGAGCGCAAGGGCAACACCCTGGTCAAGTGGATCACCTCCACCGACCACAAGACGATCGGGTACCTGTACCTCGGCACCTCGTTCATCTTCTTCCTCATCGCCGGCGTCATGGCGCTGCTCATCCGAGCGCAGCTGTTCGCGCCGGGCCTCGAGATCGTGCCCACGGAGGAGCAGTACAACCAGCTCTTCACGATGCACGGCACGATCATGCTGCTGATGTTCGCGACGCCGCTCTTCGCCGGCTTCGCCAACGTGCTCATGCCGCTGCAGATCGGCGCCCCCGACGTCGCCTTCCCGCGCCTCAACGCGCTCGCGTACTGGATGTTCACGTTCGGCTCGCTCATCGCGATCGGCGGCTTCCTGACGCCGCAGGGCGCGGCCTCGTTCGGCTGGTTCGCCTACACGCCGCTGAGCACCACCGCGTTCTCCCCGGGCATCGGCGGCCACCTGTGGGTGCTGGGCCTCGCGCTGTCGGGCTTCGGCACGATCATGGGCGGCGTCAACTTCATCACCACGATCATCACGATGCGCGCGCCCGGCATGACGATGTTCCGGATGTCGATCTTCAGCTGGAACATCCTCATCACGTCGCTGCTCGTGATCATCGTCTTCCCGGTGCTCGCGGCAGCCATGTTCGGCCTGGCGATCGACCGCATCTTCGGCGGCCACATCTACGACCCCGCCAACGGCGGCGCCGTGCTCTGGCAGCACCTCTTCTGGTTCTTCGGGCACCCCGAGGTCTACATCATCGCGCTGCCGTTCTTCGGCATCATCTCCGAGGTCATCCCGGTCTTCTCGCGGAAGCCGATCTTCGGCTACAACACCCTCGTGGGCGCGACGATCGCGATCGCGGCGCTGTCGGTGACGGTGTGGGCGCACCACATGTACGTCACGGGCACGGTGCTGCTGCCGTGGTTCTCGCTCATGACGATGCTCATCGCGGTGCCGACCGGCGTGAAGATCTTCAACTGGATCGGCACGATGTGGCGCGGCTCGATCACGTGGGAGTCGCCCATGCTGTGGGCGTTCGGCTTCCTCGTGACGTTCACGTTCGGCGGCCTGACGGGCGTCATCCTCGCCTCCCCGCCGCTCGACTTCGCGATCTCTGACACGTACTTCGTGGTCGCGCACTTCCACTACGTCGTCTTCGGCACGGTCGTGTTCGCGATGTTCTCGGGGTTCTACTTCTGGTGGCCCAAGTGGACCGGCAAGATGCTGAACGACCGCCTCGGCCACGTGCACTTCTGGATGCTCTTCATCGGCTTCCACATGACGTTCCTCATCCAGCACTGGCTGGGCGTCATCGGCATGCCGCGCCGGTACTACACGTACCTGGCGGAGGACGGCTTCACGTGGATGAACCAGCTGTCGACCGTGGGCGCGATGATCCTCGGCCTGTCGATGGTGCCGTTCCTCTGGAACGTGTGGATCACGGCCCGCACGGCGCCGCGCGTGACCGTCGACGACCCCTGGGGCACCGGGCGCTCGCTCGAGTGGGCGACGAGCTGCCCGCCGCCGCGGCACAACTTCCACGCGATCCCGCGCATCCGCTCGGAGTCGCCGGCGTTCGACCTGCACCACCCGAACGCGGGCCCGCAGTACGGCGTCGGACCGCTGAAGGACGCCCCGAACCGACCCGTGGTCGACCTGCAGAAGGACGAGGTCCGCTGACATGCGCTCGAACATCGTCATCCTGACGGTCATCGCCGTCTTCTTCTACCTCTGCGCCGCCGTCTACACGGTGTGGCACATGGGGTCGTACGACGGCCGCATCGAGTGGGCGGGCACGCTGGGCATGGCGCTCGTGGGCGTGATGTGCACGCTCATCGCGTTCTACCTCGTGCTCGTGCGCCGCGGCCAGCACGGCGAGCTCGCGATGGACCGCCTCGACGCCGAGCTCGACGAGGACGACCCCGACCAGGGGCACTTCTCGCCGTGGAGCTGGTGGCCGATCGCGCTCGCCGGCGCCCTCGCGGTGATGTTCCTGTCGCTCGCGGGCCCCACGTTCCTCATCCCCATCGGCGCGGGCCTGCTGGCCATCGTCATGGTCGGCTGGGTGTACGAGTACTACCGCGGCAACTTCAGCCGCTGACGACCCGACAGGAGCGCCCCGTCCCGAGCGGACGGGGCGCTCTGCCGTCTGCGCCTCAGACCGCGCGGCCGGCGCGGAGGCCGGTGTGCAGGCAGCCGCCGAGGAAGGTGCCCTCGAGCGCCCGGTAGCCGTGCACGCCGCCTCCGCCGAAGCCGGCCGCCTCGCCCACGGCGAAGAGGCCGGGCACCGGTGCGCCGTCGGCGCCGAGGGCGCGCGAGTCGAGATCGGTCTGGACGCCGCCGAGGGTCTTGCGGGTGAGGGTGCGCAGGCGCACGGCGATGAGCGGCCAGTGGCGCTCGTCGAGGATGCGGTGCGGCGCCGCGGTGCGCACGAGCCGGTCGCCGAGGTACTCGCGGGCCCGGCGGATCTCGACCGCCTGCGGGTCGTGGGAGGCGGGGTCGGCGACGGCCGCGTCGCGCTCCTCGATCGCGGCGACGACGGCGGCCCGGTCGAGCGCGCCGACACCGCCGAGCCGCTCCATGCCGTCGAGCAGCTCGGTGAGGCTGCCGGCGACGACGAAGTCCTCGCCGTGGTCGAGGAACGCCTGCACGGGCGCGGGCGCGCCCGGCAGCACCCGCTGCAGCAGCCGCGGGATGCTCCTGCCGGTCAGGTCGGGGTTCTGCTCGGAGCCCGAGAGCGTGAACTCCTTCTCGACGATCGACTGCGTGAGCACGAACCACGAGTGCTCGGCGCCGACGGAGCGCAGGTGCTCGAGCGTCGTGAGCGTGTCGAAGCCCGGGTAGTTGGGGGAGGGCAGCCGGTGGCCCCGGTGGTCGAGCCAGAGGCTCGAGGGCCCGGGGAGGATGCGGATGCCGTGGTCGGGCCAGATCGGATCCCAGTTGGCGATGCCCTCGGTGTAGTGCCACATGCGGTCCTCGTTCACGAGTCGCGCGCCCGCGTCGACGGCGAGCCGGAGCCCGGAGCCGTCGACGTGCAGCGGCACGCCGCGCACGGCCTCGCGCGGCGCCGCGCCGAGGCGGGCGGGCCAGAGCGCCCGCACCTGCTCGAGCTCGCCGCCGATGCCGCCCGTCGCGACCACCACCGACTCGGCGCGCACCTCGAACGCACCGATGGACTCCCGGCTCGACGGCTCTCCGCGCACCGTCAGGTCGTCGGCCAGCCGGTCACCGGCGACGCCGACGACCCGGCCGTCCTCGACGAGCAGGCGCCTCGCGCGGTGGCGGAACGAGAGCCGCGCGCGCCCGTCGGCGACCGCGTCGCGCAGCCGGCGCGTGAAGGGCGCGACGAGGCCGGGGCCGGTGCCCCAGACGATGTGGAACCGCGGCACGGTGTTGCCGTGGCCGCCGGGCGTGCGCGCGCCGCGCTCGGCGTGCCCGACGACCGGGAAGAGGCGCACGCCGAGCGAGCGCAGCCAGGGGGAGAGGTCGCGGTGGGCGAACTCCAGGTAGGCCTCCGCCCACCGCCGGCCCCACGCATCCTCGTCCCGGTCGAAGCCGGCGCTGCGCGCCCAGTCGGCGCGCGCGAGCTCGAGCGAGTCGTGGATGCCGAGGCGGCGCTGCTCGGGGGAGTCGACGAGCAGCAGGCCGCCGAACGACCAGAACGCCTGCCCGCCGATCGAGCGCGGGCCCTCCTGCTCGACGATGCGCACCGTGCGGCCGCGGTCGAGCGCCTCGCACGCGGTGACGAGGCCGGCCAGGCCCGCTCCGATGACAACGACGTCCTCTGCTGCGGCCACGGCGGTCTCCTCGTCAGCGGATGAGCGGGTTGCGGTTGAGCATCGCCGTCGCGGCGCGCTCGAAGTAGTCGTCGAGCTCGGCCCGGTGCAGCGGCGCGGGGTCGACCGCGTCGAGCGCGCCGCGCATGCACGCGAGCCACCGCTCGCGCGCGTCGGGGTCGACCGGGAACGGCGCGTGGCGCATGCGCAGCCGCGGGTGCCCGCGCTGCTCGCTGTAGGCGGTCGAGCCGCCCCAGTACTGCTCGAGGAACATGCGGAAGCGGTCCTCGGCGCCGGCGCGGTCGTCCTGCGGGTACATCGGGCGGAGCACGTCGTCCTGCCAGACGCGCTCGTAGAACTCGTGGACGAGGCGCGCGAAGAACGGGCTGCCGCCGACGGCGTCGTGGAGGGTCTGGTGCGTCATCGCAGCTCGTCCATGCCGCGCACCACGATGCTCTGCAACGAGGGCAGGTGCACGCCGAGGTCGTCGAGACCGGCCTTCACGCGGCGTCGCAGCTCGCGGCCCGCGTCGTACTTCGCGCTGGCGCGGGTCTTCATCACCAGCCGGACGACGACGGCCTCCGCGGAGACCGACTCGACGCCCCAGATCTCGGGCTTGTCGATGATGCGGTGCAGCCAGTCGGGGTCCTCGCTCATCTGGGTCGCGACGTCGAGCAGCCGCTCCTGCACGATGTCGATGTCGGCGTCGTAGGGCACGGCCTGGTCGACGATCACGCGCGCCCAGCCCTGGGACTCGTTGCCGACGCGCACGATCTCGCCGTTGCGCACGTACCAGAGGGTGCCGTGCACGTCGCGCACCTGCGTGACCCGGATGCCGACCGACTCGACGACCCCGGAGGCCTCGCCGAGGTCGACGATGTCGCCGATGCCGAGCTGATCCTCGAACACCATGAACAGCCCGTTGAGGAAGTCCTTGATGATGCCCTGCGCGCCCACGCCCGCCGCCGCCCCGAGGAACCCCGCCATGGCGACGAGCGAGGCCGCGTTCACGCCCAGGATGCTGAGCATCAGGATGAGCGCGAGGGCGCCGATCATCCAGGCGGCGAGCGTGTTGAGCACGCTGCCGATCGCCCGGGTGCGCTGCACGACGCGCACCTGGGCGAGCGGCGAGTGCGACAGCGCCTCCGTGTCGGCCGCATCGGCCCTGCGCTTGACGCCGGTGACGATGCCGTCGACGACGCGTCGGATGACCGCCTTGACCGCCCAGTAGGCGATGAACGCGCCGACGAGCACGAGGGTGACGCCCAGCGGCATGCCCCAGCGATCCCACCAGAGGTCGAAGGCCTCCCAGTCGACGTCACCCACGTGCTGCTCCGATCACGCGTCCCGCTGCTGCGCCTTGAGCGCCCGCTCGACGCCGGCGAGGTGCTCGACCACGATGCGGCGCAGGGCCGGCACGGCCGACTCGTTGTCGGCGAGCCACGCGCGCGTCGCCTCCGCGAGCCGCTCGTCGGCGAGCACCGCCGGGTAGAGGCCGACGAGCAGCCCCTCCGCCACCTGGTAGGTGCGGGAGTCCCAGATCTGCTGGATGGCGTCGTGGTAGCGGGCGACGAGCGGCTCGAGCGAGGATGCGTCGTTCACGTGCTGCAGGCCGAGGCCGGTGTAGCGCACGATCATGTTCGACGCGCCCGCCTCGTCCGCGACCGACGCGAACGCGGCCTCCTTGCCCTCGGCCGTGGGGACGGTCGCGCGCGCCCGGGCGGCGAACTGCCGGCCGGTCGCGGTGTCGTCGCTCGCGAGCTCCGCGGCGATCTCCTCCTCGCCGGCGGCGCCGTTCAGCACGAGGCCGTCGAGCAGCTGCCACCGCAGGTCGGCGTCGATCGCGAGGCCCTCGAGCGTGCGGCTGCCGTCGAGGAGGCCCCGCAGCGCCGCGACGTGCGCGTCGGTCGAGGCGAGCCCGGCGAAGGCGCCGACGAACTGGAACTGCGCGTCCGAGCCGGGCTGAGCCTGCTCGGCGAGCTGCCACAGCGCATCGCCGACACGCTCGATCGTCGCCGCGCGGCGCTCGGGGTGCACGTAGGTGCGGGCGGCCTGCGCCAGCTGCGCGAGGGCGAGGCGGATGGTCGTCGACTCGGTCTCGGCGCCGATGTTCGCGAGCACGAGGTCGACGTAGTCGCTCGCCGGGGTCTCGGCGTCGCGGGTCGCGTCCCAGGCCGCGCCCCACACGAGCGCACGGGCGAGGGGCTCCTCGATGTCGCGCAGGTGCTCGATCGCGGTGGCCATCGACTCGTCGTCGAGGCGGATCTTCGCGTAGGCGAGGTCGTCGTCGTTCAGCAGGATGAGCGCGGGCCGCAGGTGCCCGGCCAGCTGCGGCACGTCGGTCGACTCGCCGTCGATGTCGAGCTCGACGCGGTGGGTGCGGCGCAGCACCTCGTCCTCGAGCTCGTAGAAGCCGACCGCGACGCGGTGCGGGCGCAGGGTCGGCCACTCGGCCGGCGCCGTCTGCTCGATCGCGAACGACGAGATGATGCCGTCGGCGGTGAGCTCCATCTTGGGGCGCAGCGTGTTGACGCCGGCCGTCTCGAGCCACTTGCGGCTCCAGTCGCCGAGGTCGCGGCCGCTGGCGGCCTCGAGCTCCGAGAGCAGGTCGGTGAGCTCGGTGTTGCCCCACGCGTGCTTGCGGAAGTAGGCGCCGACGCCCTGCATGAACGACTCGAGGCCCACCCAGGCGACGAGCTGCTTGAGCACCGAGCCGCCCTTGGCGTACGTGATGCCGTCGAAGTTGACCTGCACGTCCTCGAGGTCGCGGATCTCGGCGACGATCGGGTGCGTCGAGGGCAGCTGGTCCTGACGGTACGCCCAGGTCTTCTCCATCGCCTGGAACGTCGTCCACGCGCCCGTCCACTCGGTCGCCTCGGCGGTGGCGAGGGTCGACGCCCACTCGGCGAACGACTCGTTGAGCCACAGGTCGTTCCACCAGCGCATCGTCACGAGGTCGCCGAACCACATGTGGGCCAGCTCGTGCAGCACCGTCACGACGCGGCGCTCGCGGATGGCGTCGGTCACCTGCGCGCGGAACACGTACGACTCCGTGAACGTCACGCATCCGGCGTTCTCCATCGCGCCCGCGTTGAACTCGGGCACGAAGAGCTGGTCGTACTTCTCGAACGGGTAGGCGACGCCGAACTGGTCCTCGAAGAAGGCGAAGCCCTTGCGGGTGATGTCGAACAGGTAGTCGGCGTCCATGTGCTCGGCGAGCGACGCGCGGCAGAAGATGCCGAGCGGGATGGTGCGGCCGTCGCTCGAGGTGAGCTCGGAGCGGGTGACCGTGTAGGGGCCCGCGACGAGCGCGGTGATGTAGCTCGAGATGCGCGGCGTCGGCTCGAACGCCCAGGTGCCGGTGTCGCCCTCGACGACCGGCTCGGGCGTGGGCTGGTTCGACACGACCTGCCACGCGGCGGGCGCCGTGACGGTGAAGCGGAACTCGGCCTTGAGGTCGGGCTGCTCGAACACCGCGAAGACGCGGCGCGAGTCGGGCACCTCGAACTGGGAGTAGAGGTAGGCCTCGCCGTCGACCGGGTCGACGAAGCGGTGCAGGCCCTCGCCGGTGTTGACGTACATCGCGTCGGAGACGACGGTCAGCTCGTTCTCGGCCTGGAGGCCCTCGAGCTGGATGCGCACGCCGTCGTCGACAGCGGCGACGTCGAGCTCGGCGCCGTTCAGCGTGACCGAGTGCACCTGCTTGGAGATGTGGTCGATGAACGTGGATGCGCCGTCCTGGGCGCGGAAGCGCACCGTCGTCGTCGAGCGGAACACCTCGTCCCCGGTCGTCAGGTCGAGCGCGACGTCGTAGCCGTCGACCTCGACGAGCGCTGCGCGCTCCTGGGCTTCGGTGCGGGTGAGGTTCTCTCCGGGCACGCGGGACTCCTTCGGCAGTGTGTGCTGGTGCGCTCCAGCGTAGTGGCGCGGCGACGGGCGCCCGCCGTGCCCTCGGTAGCATCGAGCCATGACGATCGAGGCCCCCGCAGACCAGCCGCAGCGCGTGCGCATGTGGTTCGACCCGACCTGCCCGTGGGCGTGGATGACCAGCCGCTGGCTGGGCGAGGTCGCCGACGTGCGCGGCCTCGACGTGGACTGGCAGGTGATGAGCCTCGCGGTGCTCAACGAGGGCCGCGACCTGCCCGAGTCGTACGCCGCGCGCATGCCGCGCTCGATGCGCCTCACGCGCCTCGTCACCGCCGCGCGCGCCGCGGGCGGCGACGCCGTCGTGAAGCCCCTGTACGACGCGCTCGGCACGCGCATCCACCCCGACGGCCGCAAGGACGACGACGCGATCATCGCCGAGGCGCTCGCCGAGGTGGGGCTCGACGCCGCGCTCGCGAGCGAGACGGATGCGCACGACGAGGCGCTGCGCGACAGCCACGGCCGCGCCATCGAGCTCGTCGGCGACGACGTCGGCACGCCCGTGATCGCCGTCGACGACGTCGCGTTCTTCGGCCCCGTCGTCAGCCCCGCGCCCACCGGCGAGGAGGCGCTCCGCATGTTCGACGGCATCGTCGCCGCCGCATCCGTCGACGGCTTCTTCGAGCTCAAGCGCTCGCGCACCCGCGGGCCGGTCTTCGGCGCAGAGGAGGCGTGATGCGCGTCCACGTCGCCACCGACCACGCCGGCTTCGAGATCTCGAAGCGGCTCGTCGCCCACCTCGAGGCCGCCGGCCACGAGGCGGTCGACCACGGGCCGGCCGAGTACGACGCCGAGGACGACTACCCGTCGTTCTGCATCGACGCGGCGCGCGCGGTCGTGCGCGACCAGCGCGACGGCGTCGAGGCGCTCGGCGTCGTCTTCGGCGGCTCGGGCAACGGCGAGCAGATGGCGGCGAACAAGGTCGAGGGCGTGCGCGCGGCGCTCGCCTGGAGCCTCGCGACCGCGCGGCTCGCGCGCGAGCACAACGACGCGAACGTCGTGGCGGTCGGCGCGCGCCAGCACACCGAGGAGGAGATGCTCGAGATCATCGACGCCTTCCTCGCCACGCCCTTCTCGGGCGCCGAGCGGCACGCGCGCCGCATCGCGCAGCTCGGGGAGTACGAGACCACGGGCGGCATCGCGGGCCACGAGATCCGCTGATGCCGGAGGGGCACTCCGTCCATCGCATCGCCCGGCAGTTCGGCGCGAACTTCGTCGGGCGCACCGCCCGGGTGACGAGCCCGCAAGGGCGGTTCGAGGTGGGCGCCGCCGAGCTCGACGGGCTCGAGATCACCTCCTCCGAGGCGATCGGCAAGCACCTGCTGCTCGGCTTCGGCGGCACCGCTGCCCAGCCCGCGCACGTGCTGCACGTGCACCTCGGCATCTACGGCGCGTGGGACTTCGCCGGCGCCATCAGCGTCGACCCGACGATCCTCGCCGCGGTCGGGCGGATGGGCCAGACCGGCATGCGCGGCATCCCCGTGCGCGCCGGCGTCGACGGCGAGCACGAGGACTCGATCGCGTCGATCGGCGCGCCGCGCCTCGCGCGGCTGCGGGCGGGGGAGCAGGAGACGGCGACGGAGGCCGGGGACTTCCCGCCGGAGCCCGTCGGGCAGGTGCGCGTGCGCATCCTCACCGACACCGCCGTCGCCGACCTGCGGGGGCCGACCGTCTGCGAGGTGCTCGAGCCGGCCGAGGTCGCAGCGCTCGCCGAGCGGCTCGGGCCCGACCCCGAGGCGCCGACCGAGTCGCGCCGCAAGGCCGAGGACCGCTTCGTCGCGCGCGCGTCGCGATCCAACCAGCCCATCGGGCAGCTGCTCATGGACCAGTCGGTCGTCGCCGGGATCGGCAACGTCTACCGGGCCGAGCTGCTCTTCCGCGCGCGCATCGACCCGCACCGGCCGGGCAGCGCCGTCACCGACGACGAGCTGCGCGCGCTCTGGCGCGACTGGGTGAAGCTGCTGCGCATCGGCGTCGAGACGGGCCAGATGCTCACGATCGACGGCCTGCGCGGCGCGCGGCGGGCCGCGGCGCTCGCGAACCGCGCCGACCGCCACTGGGCCTACAAGCGCGAGGGGCTGCCGTGCCGCCGCTGCGGCACGAGCATCGCGCTGGAGACGATGCAGGGGCGCAAGCTCTACTGGTGCCCCGGCTGCCAGCTGTGAGGGCTCAGCCGAAGCGGTAGACGGTGCCCGGCTCGAGCGTGCCGCGGTCGTTCGTCGTGAACACCCAGCTGCCCGTCGTCGCGGCGTCGTCGCGCACGGCGACGATCACCTGCACCGACTCGCGGTCGCCGGGCGCGAAGTCCCACACGTAGCCGAGGTCGTTCGGGGCGGCTGCTGTCGAGGCGGAGTTCTGATCCGACAGCGGTGCGCCGTCCGGCTGGTAGCCGATCGTCATGTCGTGCATCGGGTGCGTCGTGATGACGCCGACGTTCTCGATCTCGAGCTCGAGCACCACGAAGCGCTCGTTCGCGCGCGGGGTCGAGCCCGTCTGCAGCGCGAGCGAGTCGGCCGGGTCGATCGACCGCAGCGCCGTCACCTCCCACGTGGAGCCGCGCTCGGTGTGGATGACGACCGTCTCGCCGTAGGCGAAGGCGCCCGGTGCCGTCGTGGGCACGGGCGGCTCGGTGGGCCCGTTGGTCGTCGGCGGGGGAGCGAGGTCGGTGAAGGCGGGGGATGCCGTGGTCGGGATCGCGGGATCGTCCGGCGTCTCGGGCGGCAGGGCCACGCACGCGGCGAGCGTCAGCGCGGCGGCGGCGACCATCGCCGCGCCGAGCCGGGGCGAGCCCTGGCGGCGGGGGCGGGTCCGCAGTCGCGCATGCACACCGGCACGCTACCGGCAGCGGCTGTGGCTGCGCCTCGCGCGCCGGCCGATGTGGTCTCGACTCGGCCGCTGCGCGGCCGGCTCGACCAGCGGGGGCACGCCGGCCGGTGTGGTCTCTCTAATGGTGGATGCCGGTCTGTGACTGGTGCAGGCTGGCGGCGGTGATTGCCGGGCGTGGCTCTTCTGGTCTCTGGCCCTTCGGGTGTCTTGGAGTCGACATGCCCGTCTGGTGGTCGCCGGTGCCGGCCCGTGCCCCTCGTTGGCTTGATAGAAGCACGCCCGACCCGGACAGGGGTCGTGGCTCCTTAGAGAGTTGCCGCGGAAGGGACTTCTCGGGCCGGACCGACACGATCCGCCTTGAGGAAGGAAATCGCGATGCCCATCGTCGCAGAAACGTTCACGCATGTCATCGGCGTCGACACGCACGCCCGTTCCCACGCGTTCGCGCTCGTCGACGCCACCACCGGGAAGCTGCTGGAGGAGCGGTCGTTCCCGACCAGCCCGAACGGCATCTCGCGCGCGCTCGCGTGGATGCGGCGCCGCGCCGGTGAGTCGGTCGCGGT